>JAEYPI010000232.1 GCA_023410885.1 Bacillota bacterium | reverse complement strand
CCCCTTGGGAAATGGGCGCATTAAATCCTTCAGGCTTTTCATCAATGAAACCCATGGCTTGGGCTATTTCAGCGGCCTTTTTTAGTTCTTCGTCGGTGGCTTTCTCAGCGCCATAACGGATGTTGCTTTCAATCGTTCCGGAAAAAAGGGCTCCTTTTTGCGGAACATAGCCAATTTTTTCTCGTAAATCATGCTGGGTGACCTCTCTTATATCCACACCATCCACCAGTATCTTACCACTTGATACATCATAAAACCGGGGTATTAAGTTGACTAGAGTAGTTTTCCCGCTGCCCGTACTACCGATGAAAGCGGTTGTCTGACCGCAATGGGCTGTAAAAGTAATGTTGCTTAAGACATCGTCCTCTGCACCGGGATAACGGAAGGACACATCCTTGAATTCAACTGTTCCTCGAATAAGGGGGTCAAAGGAGCGAGGCTTAGCAGGGTCTACAATGGAGGGCTCTGTAATCAACACTTCAGCAATACGCTGGGCTGAAACCGAGGCACGGGGAAGAATGATTGAAACCATGGATATCATAAGGAAGGCCATTATAATTTGCATGATATATTGAATAAAGGCCATTAGGTCCCCTACCTGCATGATGCCGGAATCAATTTGGTGAGACCCCACCCAGACCACAAGTAGGGTTATTCCATTCATGACCAGCATCATCAAAGGCATCATGAGGGCCATGGTTCGGTTGATAAAGAGGTTTATACGTGTCAAATCCTGATTGGCCTTATCAAAGCGGTCCTCTTCATACTTTTGTGTATTAAAGGCGCGTATAACCAATAGACCTGTAAGGCGCTCACGCGTAACAAGATTCAGACGGTCGACTAGCTTTTGAACAATTTTAAACTTGGGAATGGCAATACTGAACATCACAACAACAATTGAAAGGATGGCCATGACGGATACGGCTATAACCCAGCCCATGTTAGTTCGTGTTGCGAGTACTTTAAGAATTCCTCCTATACCTACAATAGGTGCATAGAATACAATGCGCAACAGCATGACCATCAGCATTTGAATCTGCTGGATATCGTTGGTGGTACGGGTAATGAGGGAGGCCGTGGAGAATTTATCAAATTCAGCACTTGAAAAGCTTTCAACCTTCTGGAAGAGCTTGTTTCTGACATTACGGCTTAAACCAGCCGCTATACGAGCTGACATAAATCCGACAACGACTGTTGCGATCATACTGAGGAAAGCAATAAGCACCATGATCAGACCTGAATTCAGGAGATACCGCTCCTGGAGCTTATTCATATCGATACCCAAGGACTTGTATTCTCCTTTTAAGTACTCTACGGCTGATTGGGTAATCATACTCTCCGACAAAACAGAAAATTTGGCTTCCATTCCCTGCATCATAGAGGAGAGCTGTTCTTGCGGCAGTTTAGAAAGAACAGTGAAGGGGTCTGTGCCAGAAGGAAACATATTCCCGATTCCTTCATTAGTATCTCCGAATTTATTTTCAGAAAGGCCGTAAACAATGAGCATCGGTTTTCCCAGTATAGGATTCAGCTCAGCCGTCGCATCTTTAACAGATGTGTTTAAAATGTAAATGGGCTCCTTTGATAAAGCGGGGAATTCCTCAACATAGCGCGTGTAGTGATATTGTGTAGCATCATCTGGCTGATATAAAGTATAGTAAGTGAAGAATGTTGCTTTTTCACTGTCCGTCATAAAAAGAGCCAGCTTATCTAATTCTACTTTTCTTATGGCTTTTGGAACAGCATTTTCGATACCACCCTGTTGAATACCTATGTTAACGATATTCGACATATATTCGGGCAGGGCTAAATCACAGAAGGCTTGTAAAAATAGAAATGCAACTATGAACACAATGGATAATATAAACGGTTTCAAGTACTTGATAAGTTTTAGCATGGTAGGGCTTCATTCCTTTCACTTAGCTCATGGAACAATTACTCTATTGTACCCCAAATCTATACATTTTTTAATAGGCAATTTCACAAAATAATCCAATTATTATAAGAATCTAGACATCATGAATGGCATTTTTTTATTCAATGCCATTCTCATATGAAATTGGATAATTTGGTTATAAACTGCTAATAATGATAACACAAAATGTCAATGAAGATGGGATGGTGTAGCCTTTATGCTAAAGGGCTTAAAGGGTTTGTTTTCATATAAAGAGCCTATAGATGGTGAAGGTGAATTTGAGCTTCTTGAAGATCCCAGTGAGTCAGAGGCATGGGATCAGTACCGGGGCGATGAAGGCAATTTAGAGCATCAAGGTGATAAAAGAAAGCAGGAAAAGCAGGGTAAGGATACTCAAAGTAGTGATACTCAAAATCAGGATGCCTCCAGAACCTCTGATGATGGTCAAAAAAATAAAGAAGGACAAGACAAGGGACAAGAAAAAACGGATAGCAAAGAAGATAAAACGGGAAACAATGATGGAGATAAAAAAGAACAAAAAGAGAGGGAGCAGGATTATAAGGAAAAAGGGGGACAAAAAGATCAGGACAAAGATGCAGATGATAAGAAGAAAGACTTAGATTCTGATGAGGATAACAAAAAGGACAAAGACAAAGACAAAGACAAAGACAAAGACAAAGACAAAGACAAGGTTAAAGCTCCCCGAATTATTAAACCGCTTACTGTTGAAGAATTGGTAAAAAACAAGAAGCAAGAGGCCAAGAAGAGGGAGGATAAGAACGAAGAGGATAAACAAAATAAGGGAGATAGCAGTCAAAAAAACGAAAAGGAAAGCAAGCAGAACGAAGACGACCTCAAAGAAAGGAATGTGAGTACATCTTTAGATGAAAACATAAAGCGTCTCAAAAAGATATTCCACGTACCTGTCAATCAGGATGTCATCATCAGAGAATTCAAAATAGCTCGAGAAATTCCGGCCTGTATGGTTTTTATTGATGGCATGATTGATACAGACATTATTAATCAATTTTCCCTTCCTCAGCTTATGGATGTTCACCCTTTTAAGGATTTTGAAGGCGGATGTCCTTTGGACTATATTGAAGATAATGTGTTAAGCATCAATCAAATCTTTCGTATGAACAAGCTTAAAGAGATTATACCTCAGATTCTCAGCGGTTTAACAGCACTTTTAATTGATGGCTGTGATGAAGCTCTGATCATGGAAAGCCGTGGGTATGAGAAGCGAGGTATAAGTGCCCCTGTTACCGAAACAGTAGTGCATGGTGCACAGGAAGGTTTCACTGAAAATTTGCGTACCAATATTACACTCATACGAAGGATTGTAAAAAATGAAAATTTAATCACTGAGTTTAATATAGCAAGTAAAACGAATAATTTTCATTCTGGCCTCCTTTATATGGAGGGTATCACTAACCCCAGAATAGTGGAAGAAGTCAGACGACGTATCAAAAATCTAAATATTGATTATATATCAGGGAACGGTATGATAGAGCAACTCATTGAAGATAAGTCATTGATGTTGTTTCCGCAAGTAATCTCAACCGAAAGGCCCGACCGTGTGGCCTCCTTTTTAATGGAAGGCAAAGTTGTTCTAATTTGTGAGGGAACTCCCTTTGCTATAGCCATGCCCATTTCATTTTTTGATCTCTTTCATACCTCCGAGGATTCAAACCTGCGCTGGCAATACGGTACTTTTCTTCGAATAGTACGCTTTATGGGAATCCTATTAGCTACGCTTCTTCCAGGGATGTGGACTGCGCTGGTTCTGTTTCATCAGCAAATGATTCCGACAGCCTTACTCGCTTCCATCGTGGTTTCAAGAGCTAGCGTACCTTTTCCTTACATCATAGAACTTCTTCTTATGGAGTTTTCCTTCGAGCTTATTCGTGAAGGCGGTATACGAGTCCCAGGTGTCATCGGGAACACTCTGGGAATCATAGGGGCTTTGATTTTGGGAACAGCAGCGGTAGAAGCTGGCCTGGTTAGTCCTTCCCTTATTATTATTGTTGCTGTTACAGGGTTAGGAAGTTTTACTATCCCAAATTATTCTATCGCATTAGCTGTCCGCATCATACGTTTCTTCCTTATCGTGTTCGGCGCTATTGCAGGATTCTATGGCATCTCAGTAGGTTTTACCATACTCTGTGCATTAGCCTTAGGCATGAAGTCCTTTGGGGTTCCCTACTTTACACCTGTGGCCCCTACCACAAGGTCTAATCAGGACAAAGTTTTTCGGGGCCCACTCCATAATCAGACTTACAGGCCGGACTATTTAAATACTCAGAATAAAAAGCGTATGGCAGATAACCCCAGAGGATGGACTAAAACAGTAAAGGGAGGGGGCACAAGTAATGCTGAAGGAAGGTAAATTTGGATACCACGAGGCCATAAGCCTCATTGTCATTACCATCAGTACAAGAGTATTTTTTACAAGCCCTGCAGTGGTAGCGGCGATTGTGGGAACCTCGGGGTGGTACATGACCCTTATTTCTGCATTAGTTGCAGCCTTTGCTTTTATGTTCGTCTATCTGTTGCTAAAACGGTTCCCTCGGAAAAACCTGATGGAAATCAACGATTTGGTGCTGGGAAGATGGGTAGGATCTATCGTTTCTTTCATATTTGCCGGTTTTTTACTATTTACAGCCAGTACCAACATGAGAGAATTCTCTGAGGTTCTAAAGGTTTATGTACTCCCTAAAAGTCCTCCCAGCCTCATTATGGTATTCTTCACTTTATGTGTGATAGTATTGTCTTTTATTGGTCTGGAAACTATAGCAAGATTTGCGAAGTTTATTATCTACATTCTCGCAGCGGGCTATATCATAATTATTTTACTTTCCACTCAGAACTTTAGCATACATCGTCTGTTTCCGCTATTTGGATATGGCTTGGATACGGCTATCCTAAACGGTATCAATCGTAACTCGGTTTATGGACCCGTTACACTTGTTGGTGTCATTGCATTATCGCTGCATGGGCCTAAAGAAATTAAAAGAATTGGGTTTTCCAGTATCATTATTTCCGGAATTGTAATAAGTTCTGCTGTTTTAGCCTTTGATCTAGTGTTTCCTTATGAAACAGCTCTGGAACTTGTATCTCCTATGTATGCCATGGCGGCATTAATTGATTATGGGGGATTTCTTCAACGTATGGAGCCCATCTTTTTATTTCTTTGGAATTTTGGCACCTTTATTGAGGTAACGTTACTTTTTTATGGGGTGCTGATGATTTATTGCCATGTTTTTAAAATTTCCGATAAACGTCCCATTATCTTGCCACTTGCCACTGCACTTTATAGTTTAAATCTATTGCCCTCCGGTATTTCCGAAGTAGTGAGTGGGTTTGTACCGGCTTTAAGAGCTTGGGGATGGATTTTTTATTTCTTGCCCTCCATTATTGTCTTGGTGGTGGCGGTTATTCGTAAAAAGAAGGGGGATACCAGCAATGCATAAAAAGGTTATCGCTTTAATCCTTTGTCTTTTTGCTTCGATGCTTTTCAGCGCATGCTATGATGCAGTAGAAATTAGTGAATATGCCTATGTGACAATGATTGGATTCGATCAGGGCGTTACTGATAGTTTTAGACTTACTATTCAAATACCAAAATTCACCAAAGGTAGTGGGGAAAGTGGCGGTAGTTCTGAAGGCAGCGATCAAGAGGAGAAGGATGAGCTTCATATTGTGGAAGCGTCTTCTATGCTTTCCGCCATGTCGATTGCAAATACTCACATACCCTTTGAGCTTAATTTTATGCACACGAAGGCTATCGTTATCTCTGAAGATTTAGCGATGTCCGGTAACTTAGATAAGTACATTGCTAATTTAATACGTTATCGACAGGTTCGCCGTAGTACACCTGTCATTATATGCAAAGGAAAGTCTGAGGAATTCATCAAAGCTGCTAGACCCTATTTAGGCGTACTCATTACTCAATCCTTGGAGAACTTAATTCGCCAATCAGAAAAAACAGGTTTTTTTCCTAATGTTACGCTAGATGATATGTATAACAGTATAAAATCAGATTCTGTGCAGCTTCTTTCCGTTTATGCTGCTCTCAATAAAGGCGAAAATTTAAAAGATGAGGATGAAAAGTACGAAGGCAAATACAAGATTCCCGGGGATTATTATGCAGGGGATATACCGCGAAAGGAGGGGCAGGAAATTGAACTTTTAGGTTCCACGGTTTCTAATGGAGACATTATGGTAGGTAAGCTGACGGGTTTCGAGACCCAAATGGTTCTTCTTGTCAGGAACGAATTAGAAAAGGTAGTCTTTACCATTCCGGATCCCAAAAGTCCGGAATCTGTTGTTGCCCTTGAGATAACTGAATTTGAGCGGCCGAAAATAAACATTAATACCCAAGAGGATAAACCAAAAATTCATGTCAAAATTAAATTTGAGGGAGATATTGGAGATGTTCAAAGTAGAATTAATTATGAGAATCCGGAGTTAAAGCCCATTTTAGAGAGCGCATTAGAGCAGTTCATCATCAATGGTATGGAGAGGACCTTTGCCAAGTGTCAGGTGTTTAAGGCCGATGTCTTTAATTTTGGTGATGTGGCAACTCATAATTTTTGGACCATTGCTGAATGGAAAAGCTATAATTGGCACAAAAAATTCGCAGATGCTGAAATTAAGACAGAGGTTGATTTTATCATCAGACGTACAGGTACCATTCAAAAAAGTATGCCCATTATTACATCGGAGGGGATAAAATGATCATTTATGCAGGTATAATTTACATCGTATTATCTTCAATCTACACCTTTAGTTATGTCAGGTACACATGGAATTCGAGTAATAAATTAGCCGCTATGGGCGCGATTCTAGTTGTTTTTCTGTCAATCGGCCTTTCGATTTTTGCTTATTTGAGAACATGATAGGGTGACTTTGTTTTTATTCGTTCCTCATATGAACAAAAAGCCGGAGTAAGAATTCACCTACTCCAGCCTTTTTGTAAAAGCTTTAAGATTATTCTTCTACGTGAATGACACTGACGGGACAACTCTCTGCTGCCTCCTGGGCCATATCCTCCACATCTTCGGGTACCTCTTCAACATAGGCTTCGGCTAAGCCGTCATCTGCCATTCTGAAAACCTCAGGGCAGATAGTAGGGCATAGGCCGCAGGAAATACAACCATCTCTATCAATCCATGCTTTCATATCAGTTACTCCTTCTTAATATAAATTTATATTTCATAATATACCCAAATAATAGATTATATTTACAATAAAAGCTACTTTCCTTCATTCTCGGGGAAAGTGACAATGGAGATATCGGAAGCTGTTATAGGAGCTTCGAGGGGGTTATATTCACTATTGATGAGGTCTAAAAGCTCATTCTCATAGGGCAGCCAATAAGATAAACCCTCAATGGTTGAGGCAACTCCGGGAACCATATGAGTTTCGATAGCGCTTAGTTCAAAGTCTTTAACTTGATTGGCAAGCCATAGCATATTACTAAAATCTATGTCGGTTTGAACGTTTTCATTGATGAGTCGAACCAATTCGGGAAGCTTAAGGAGGTTCTCAGCTTTAAGGGCCTGTTTGGCCAAGGCCTTTATCAATTCCTGCTGCAAGCCAATTCGTCCAATATCACCATTGGTGTAGCTTCTAAACCGTGCCAGCTTAACGGCCTGCTCACCATTTAGATGTTGGGGGCCCTTTTTAAAATGGATGTAGAGGTTTTGAGTAGGATCTTCGTAATTCATATTTCGGGGGACATCAAAATCCACACCACCGATGGCATCAATAATTTTTTCGATGCCTTCAAGGTCAATTAATACATACCGATTGACATAGAAGCCGGTTATACCAGCCACGTCCTGTTCAAAAAGCTCAATTCCTCCGATTTGATAGGATGAGTTGACCTTTTTGGAATTCCGATCTGTTTGAATCATAGTATCTCGGGGAATATGGAGAATGCTGATGTCTTTTTCAGTTATATCAAGCTTAACTAACATAATGACGTCAGTGTTTTTTGCCACTTTGTCCATTCCAGCTACTAAAAAAGTAAAAACCTGATTTGCAGCAGGCTCTTGTTTAAGGACCTCATTTGAGTCCGATAATGCCGGTACATCGTTGTTGACACGTCCGGAACGATTGAGTGTCATATTACCCTCGGGTGCGCGCATGCTTAAAAACATGGTAGCAAACATCACTACAACCGAGCCAATAAGAAAAATACAGAATAGCTTCAACATATTTCGGATAAATCGTTTTTGTTTTCTTATTTTCATAAAGATGTCCTTCTTTGTGATTGATAAAACCAAAATCAATTTTATACTAGTTTTTACTTTATTAAAAGTATAAAAATTGAATTATTCATATAAACCCTTGTCAATGCATATTCTTATAGATTTCCCCCATAATCAATTCCAAATCATTTCCCGCTTTGGAAGACTCATAACGGTGATCCTTCATCCTAAAATTTATATAATTTTCACTTTTAATAATATGGTGTATAATAGGGTGTAGTGAGATGAATAATTTGATGTAGTTGGGGGAAGAATGAAGGAAATTTATATCATGCTCACCCAGGTGGGAACAATGGTTTCAAAATCAATAAAGCTCTATACGAAGGCAAAGTATAATCATGCCTCAATCGGGGTTGACCCGGAGATGAGGGTTTTCTATAGCTTTGCCCGAAGGATGCGTTATTTCCCGGTTATAGGCGGCTTCATTACCGAAATTATTAATGAGGGTATGTTTAAATATCACCCCAATACGGAGTGTATCATTTATGCGTTACCCGTTGAGGATTCAGTTTATTTGAGAATGTGTACTCTTTTAGAAAAATATAAGCAGGAACCACTTAAATACCACTATAACTTTCTTGGGTTCTTTGGTATTCTATTTAATAAGCCTTTTAATTCCCAATATCGAAATACCTGCGCAGAATTCGTTGCCAAACTTCTTCATGAATCAGGTGTCTATACCTTTAAGAAGCCATTTTCTTTGATTCGTCCCGATGAAATCCCTTGTATTCCTAAAATGCAGAGAGTATATGAGGGACGGATGCAAGAGATAGATTTACGACATGTTGGATAATAAATAAAGTTTCATTTAACGGTGTTGGTGCATAACCAATGCCGTTTTGTTTACGGGTCGAGGCTTGTGGTGCATTCTGGTGGGAATGCACCTTTGCATACGGGTCTAGTCTTGTGGTGCATTCCGGTGGGAATGCACCTTTATTTCAATCTGGTTTTGTGATAATGGGAAATATAGCTTGATAAAGAACTGAAATTGAACCAATTGGCAACAAATTTAGCGTGATGTGTTGCCAACTGGTTGCGAAACTGATATCATTTTATAGTGAGGTGATAGGATGAACGAGTTGGGACAGTATATAATAGATCATCGTATGAAAAGACAGCTCTCTATACGTCGACTGGCTGAGCTGGCACATATAAGTCATACTGAGATATATCGACTTGAAAATGGCGAAAGAAAAAATCCTTCTTTATTAGTCTTAAAATCCATTTCTGATGCACTCGGACAAAATTTCAATGAAATGCTGAAAAACCTGGGTTATATTGATAATAATGCTGTACAGAAGCCCCTTGTATCAACGATATTGTTTGATATTGACGATTTAACTGAAAGAGAAATAGAAGAGGTGCAAAACTTTATAGACTTTCTTAGAAATAAGCGAATAAAAACAAATAGTAAGAGAGAAGAAATTTGAGTTGAGGAAGTGAATTTATTGAGTGTTCTTTATGAAAAATTGAAAGAGGTTTTGTCTGCCGTACTTCCGATCACCATTATTGTTTTAATTCTGAATTTCACAATCACTCCCCTTGAAACACATCAACTGTTTAGATTTCTTTTAGGGGCCATCTTTATCATAATTGGTCTGACGATTTTCTTATTTGGCGTGGATATAGGTATTACTCCGATTGGCAGCCTAATGGGAAAATCACTTACAAAAAGTAATAAGGTATGGATCGTTGCTGTTTCCAGTTTAATACTTGGCTTTTTTATCTCAATTGCGGAGCCGGATTTACATATTCTTGCTGAGCAAGTCGATTTTGTCACATCGGGCATTATATCAAAACTTAGCATTGTTGTTATTGTTTCTGTTGGAATTGCTATTATGCTTTCTTTTGGATTAATAAGAATATTATTCAATATTCCCTTATATAGAATTTTGACTGTTATGTATTTCATTATTCTTGGACTGTCTTTTTTCACATCACCTGAATTTTTAGCCATTTCCTTTGATGCTTCAGGTGCTACGACCGGCGCTCTGACAGTTCCCTTTATGCTGGCTATGGCCTTGGGTGTCTCAACCATGAAAAAAGGGGGCAAGGATTCTGAAAAGGATAGTTTTGGACTTGTTGCAATTGCGTCTACAGGTGCTATAATATCAGTTATGATCATGAGTATTTTGTCGAAGCAAGATAAAATTACTGCAAGCTTGGAAGTGGCTGAATCAACGGCGACATCAATTTTAGCGCCATTCCTTAAAGCTATTCCCAATCTTGCGGGGGAGATATTTCTTGCGTTGGTTCCAATACTTATATTGTTTTTAGTCTTTAATATTTTGTCCTTCAAATTATCTAAAAAAGGAACTGCTAAGGTTTTAAAAGGGTTGGTCTATACATTTATTGGATTGCTGCTGTTTTTAGCAGGGGTCAATGCAGGATTCATGGAAGTAGGAAGTATTGTCGGTTACAGCGTTGCTTCTTTAAATAAACCATGGATTACGATACTTGTTGGATTTGTTCTGGGTTTAGTGGTGATACTAGCAGAACCTGCAGTCCATGTCCTGACTAATCAAATTGAAGATGTTACTAGCGGCTATATAAAGAGAAAAGTTGTATTATTTGCACTTTCTATCGGTGTTGGATTTGCGGTGGCTTTGTCCATGTTAAGGATAATCATACCTGAAATTCAATTGTGGCACTATTTATTGCCAGGCTATGTTATCTCAATTATTATGGCGCAATTTGCTCCTAAACTGTTTGTTGGTATTGCTTTTGACTCAGGAGGTGTTGCCTCGGGCCCAATGACTGCTACTTTTATTCTGGCCTTTGCCCAGGGTGCTGCTGAATATATTGAGCATGCCAATGTTTTAATAGATGGATTTGGGGTTATAGCAATGGTAGCAATGACTCCGTTAATAGCTTTACAGATCGTAGGGTTTATTTTCAGGAGCAAATCACGAAAAGGAGGATTAGAGCAAAATGGATAATTGCTCTGATATAAAAGAACTTGAACTGTTTTGTGTTATAGTAAATTTCGGCTTAGGGAGCAAAGTGCTGAAATTAGCCAAGCAAAATGGCATATCCGGGGGTACAATATTTTTAGGCAAGGGTACTGTTAAAAAAAGTCATCTGCTAGAGTTTCTAGATATAACCGATATAAGAAAAGAAATTGTTCTTTCAATCGCTGAGAAGAAAACCACTTATCATGCACTAGAGGAGCTTAATAATAAGATCGAGTTTGACAAACCTCACCATGGTATTGCATTTGCACTTTCCATCAAGGATTTTTTTGGAGCTAGAAATTGCATATGTGATAAGGATAAAGAAAGCAGAGGTGCAAATAATAAAATGTATGATGCGATATTTGTAATTGTGGATAAAGGATTAGCGGAAGCCGCCCTGGATGCTGCGGCGTTGGCAGGCTCCAGAGGTGGAACAATTATCAATGCCAGAGGTTCGGGTGTTCATGAAAATCAAAAGTTGTTTTCAATGGCCATAGAGCCTGAGAAGGAAATTGTCCTGATATTATCGGAAAATCATCTTACAGAGCAGATTGCCTCCTCAATCAGACAGCAGCTTAAAATTGACGAACCTGGTAATGGCATTATGTTTATCATGGATGTCAACAAAACCTATGGCTTATATTAAGTAGCCTTATTTCTCTTTCGCTTAAGGCCGCTTAAATTTTTGAAATATAGAATTTAAGCGGCCTTATCATTTCCATTGCGTTGACACCAATTTCCATACAGGTTATAATCACAACGTATAGGGATTAATATAAAATATTCATTATCTTGAGGAGGGTTAGAGCGATGTTCTGTACAAATTGTGGTAAAGAAATTGATAATGGATCAATTTTCTGTACTTATTGCGGCACCAGACAATCTCAAGGAGAAGCTGTTTCTAATGGTCTATCCAAAGCAGAGCCTGTAACGATGAAGGAAGGAACCCCGGCCAGTGACGTTCCCGAAGAAACTATAAGTTCTGCTGGCGGGATTTCCAATACAGGCGAGCCTTCTACTTCATCCGTAGTAGTCCCTGTGACTGACCATGCAACAACTGTTACAGCACATGAAGCTAAGCCTGTAAGTCAACCCCTATCAAATTCTGCAGCCGTTCCGAAAAGTGAAAACAAGAAATCTAACTCTTCGATAGTGGTTATTGGTATCATAGCAGTTGCTGTAATCGTCGCATTAATCCTGCTCTTGGGTAAAGGTAGCGGCTACAAGGAATATAAGGATCTTGTTAAGAACTATTATAACGCCATCTATAAAGAGGACTTTAAAGCTCTTTTGAAGTGTTACGACAAAGAAGACCAAAGTGACTTGAAAGATGATAAGGAAGATGTAGTTGAAGAACTCGAGGCACTCAAGGAGCGCTACGACGACAAATATGACAAAGGCTGGAATAAAAAAATTGGTAAAATAACTAGAACAAAGATTGATTCTGAAGATGGTGTTACGCTCTATACTGTCAATGTAATAATTGATGAAGATTCAAGCGATCACCTTTTCATTAAAAAGTATAAGAACAGGTATTACATCGAATCCGGCAATGATAACTTTTAATAGCATCAATATGGGAAAAGATGGAGAAAGCAAATCAAGGTAACGGATGTCGATAAGGGCGATAAGGAGAACGGCATCACTTACTACACAGTGACCTTTGAATTAGATGAAGATGAAGAAGAATTTGAAGTCATGAAGATTAAGGGCAAGTACTACATAGATGGTGAAGCAATGAGCGGTTTTGGTTTTTAAAATTGGCCTTAATGAATAGATAAAGGCTGTCCAAGGGATGGCCTTTTTTTGTAGGTGGCGTGTCCGGCAATTGGACCATATTTGCCGGTCCATAATGTACTTGTTGCAGTTTAAATGCCAATTGATCTATAATGAAGAAAGATTATGATATGAAGGTGAGGAATCCAATATGGCTCGTAAATCCAAAGTGGAGTTTCAATGGAAAGATAGAAAACGCTTTTTAGGCCTTCCTCTTAGCTTCACCAAGTATGCAATTCGTGATCAGCGGCTCTTTTACTCCAAGGGCTTCTTCAATACAACAGAAGATGAGCTTCTTCTTTACAGGGTCCTGGATGTAAAGCTCAATAGAACCCTTGGCGATAAAATTGTAGGAGTTGGAACAGTAACACTTTTTACAGCAGACAAAACAAATTCAGAGCTGAAGCTCGTACGTATTAAGAAGCCCAGACAGGTCAGGGACCTGATCAGCAAGATGGTGGAAGAGGAACGGATGCGTCTCAATATTCGCGGCAAAGAGCTTTATGGTGTCTCAGACCATGACCATAGCACTCAATGTGACGATACGGCTGATCAAGAAGCCCTTGGCGATGCAAATGATGAAGTGAGCGTTGACAATAGCTGAAAAGGATGTTATAATTGGAAAAATTGAACGGCTGTGATGGAGAAGAGTAAGAGGTTAAGAACCATTCAGGGAGAGATTGTCATGACTGCAAGCAATCTTATGGAAATTGTTTCTGAAGTTCACTCCGGAGCTCGTTGGCTGAAGCAGAATCTTTGTTGTAGGCTGATGCGGATGACCCTACGTTAAAAGGGTGGAATATCGGATGGTTTTACCTCCTGTATTTTAACGAGTGTACTGCAAATGCAGTAAAAATGGGTGGTACCGCGGAATGCCAAAAGCCTTTCGTCCCAAGAGGGATGGATGGCTTTTTTTGACGTTATTTTTCTTACGGTTATCATTTGGCGAGTGTGAAAGAATGAGTTGGAGGGTTTATTATGGCACATTATTGGAACAGTGAGCTTGAAACAATGGAACTGGAAGCGCTAAAGAAAATTCAAGGGGAAAGGCTAAAGGAAACTGTAAAGAGGGTATATGACAATGTTCCATACTACGCTGATAAAATGAAACAGGTCGGCCTCACTCCCGACGATATTCAGTCAGTGGAGGACCTTTCCAAATTACCCTTTACTTATAAAACAGACTTAAGAGATAATTACCCCTTCGGCACTTTTGCGGTTCCACTGGAACAGGTGGTAAGAGTACATGCTTCTTCCGGTACAACAGGAAAGCAAACCGTCGTGGGCTATACCCATAAAGACATTGAACACTGGTCCGAGTGTGTCGCACGATGCTTGGTCAGTGCCGGAGTAACAGCCAAGGATATTGTTCATGTGGCCTATGGCTATGGGCTCTTTACCGGAGGACTGGGTTTGCATTATGGTGTGGAGAAGATTGGAGCAACAGTAATTCCAGTTTCCGGAGGTAATACATCACGACAGATTCAGCTTCTCAAGGACTTCGGAGCCACAGTCCTGTGCTGCACCCCTTCCTATGCGCTTTATTTAGCTGATGAGATAAAAACCATGGGGCTTTCCAAGGATGATCTTAGTCTTCGAATTGGCATTTTTGGAGCAGAGCCCTGGTCCGAGGAAATGAGGGACCAAATTGAGGATAGGCTTGGCCTCAAGGCCTATGACATCTATGGCCTAAGTGAAATCATGGGTCCGGGCGTATCCATGAATTGTGAGGATCAACGGGGACTTCATATTATTGCCGACCACTTTATCGCAGAAATCATTGATCCTGAAACAGGGAAAGTACTTCCCGATGGTACCAAGGGGGAATTGGTATTTACCTGCATTACCAAGGAGGCCCTGCCACTTATTCGTTATAGGACCAGAGATCTTTCAGTACTGACTCACGAAACCTGCTTATGCGGGCGTACCAGCCCCAGAATGGAAAAAGTCACCGGCAGGTCTGACGATATGCTTATTATCAGAGGGGTTAATGTCTTTCCCTCCCAGATTGAATCGGTTCTGTTAAAGTATAAAGAAATAGAGCCCCATTATATGATCTATGTGGACCGCGTTGAAAATCTGGACATCATGGAAATCCAAATTGAAATGAATAACACCATTTTTTCCGACGAAGTGCGCAAAATTGAAGCCCTGGAACGGAAATTGCGCCATGACATTGAATCGGCCCTGGGCATCAGCGCTAAAATCAAGCTTGTTGAGCATAAAAGCATACAGCGCAGTGAGGGTAAGGCCAAGCGTGTTGTTGACAGACGAAAGATCTTTAATGCTTAAGGTGTTATGAGTTTATGAAATATAAGTCGAGGGTATTGACTAACATAAAGTCAATACCCTTTTCATATCCTCATGAAGAGGGGCTGTCAGCGTAATTCTCTCGCCTGTAAGAGGATGATCGAAGGAAAGCTGGTGGGAATGAAGGGCCTGACGGTGAATAAGAGGAGTCCCAATATCGGAATAAAGCCAGTCACCAAGGAGGGGATGGCCCATGGCCTTGGCATGGACACGAATTTGGTGGGTCCGGCCTGTTTCGAGTATAAATTGAACCAGACTGATGTTCTCATGGCACTCAAGGGTTTTAAAATGAGTAATACTGGCGTCTCCTGACGGATCAATGACCCTTTCAATAATACTATCGGCTTTGCGGGCGATGGGGAGATTGATAGTCCCTTCCTCGGGAGAAAAGCACCCGTGAACAATGCCGAGGTAAGCTTTATATATGCGGTTTTCTTTCATTTGTCGAATCAGTTGATCCTGAACATAGGCGTTTTTTGCAAAAAGTGTTAAACCGGAAGTATCACGATCCAACCGATTAATGGGACGGACTTTAATGGAAAGCTCCTGCTTTTGATAGTGCCAAAGAACCGCCTGAGCCAAGGTGCCCGTTTGGTGCCCCATTGAAGGATGAACCGGCATATTGGGGCCTTTATCAACAGCCAAAAAACAACTATCCTCGAATACAATGCTAAGCGGGGTCTCCTCGGGCTGAATGAAGGATTCTTCTTCAAAGGCAATGACGACCCTGACTCTGTCACCCAGATGAACCTGGTCAATGGTGCGGGCAGGCATATCATTCAAGAGGATGCCGTTTTCAGCCTTTAGCTTAGTAATCAAACGGCTTGAGAGCTTCATAGGACCTTTGAGAATTTGATAGATCTTTTTGTTGGCATGTTCTTCTGTAATGTGC
>JAEYPI010000201.1 GCA_023410885.1 Bacillota bacterium | reverse complement strand
ATGGCCATTCAAAAACGGCCAAGGCGTACATTTTATATCGAGAGAAACGAAAGAGCGCAAGGGAAATGAATGCCCTTATAGGTGCCACAATTAACATGTTCGGCGACTATTTGGGAGACAAGGATTGGAAGATACAGGAGAATGCCAATACACAAAAGAGTGTAAATGGTCTTAATAATTACATCAGAGAAATCTTCACCAAAAACTATTGGCTCCATGAAATCTACCCAGCGGAGGTTCGCGTAGCCCATGAAAATGGAGACTGTCATATTCATGATATGGGCTTTTTTGGTGCCTATTGTGCTGGGTGGGACTTAAGACAGCTTCTATTTGACGGTTTCGGAGGAGTTCCTGGAAAAGTTGAAAGCAAACCTGCGAAACACTTAAGAAGCTTCTTAGGGCAGATCGTCAATTCTACCTTTACCACTCAGGGCGAACTAGCCGGTGCTCAGGCTTGGTCAAGCTTTGATACCTACTGTGCACCCTTTATCCGCTATGACAAGCTTACGTATGAACAGGTGAAGCAATGTATTCAGGAATTTGTCTTTAACATCAATGTTCCAACTCGAGTCGGCTTTCAGTGCCCCTTTTCCAACCTAACCTTCGATATAACGGTACCCAAAACCCTTAAGGATGAGCCGGTTATATGCGCAGGACAATATACGGATGACAAATATGGAGACTTCCAGGCGGAGATGGACATTCTTAACAAGGCTTTTTGTGAAGTGATGCTTGAAGGGGATGCTAAAGGTCGGGTTTTCACCTTCCCGATTCCCACTCTCAATATCACGAAAGAGTTTAATTGGGACAGCCCCGCTGTAGAAGGCTTTATGAAGATTACATGCAAGTATGGGATTCCATACTTCGCAAACTATGTTAATTCCGATCTATCTCCTGAGGATGCGGTTTCCATGTGTTGTAGGCTCCGCCTCAATACATCCGAACTCAGGAAAAGAGGTGGGGGACTATTTGGCAGTAATCCCCTGACCGGGTCCATCGGCGTCTTTACCATCAATCTGCCAAGAATCGGGTATTTAAGCTCTACAAAAGAAGAATTTAAAGTAAGACTCTATGAAATGGCGAAGATAGGAAAGACCTCCCTTGAAATCAAAAGAAAAATTATTGAGCAACAATCGGAAAAGGGGCTTTATCCTTATACCACTCATTATCTCAGGCATTTAAAGCAACGAACGGGGTCCTATTGGTATAATCACTTCGCCACCATTGGCATTGTGGGCATGAACGAGGCGTTGCTTAACTTTATGGGCAAGGATATCACTACCCGGGAAGGGCAGCAGTTCGCCATCGAAATCATGGCATATCTTCGCGAGATTATGGTGGAATTCCAGACAGAAACCGGGAATGTTTATAATTTGGAGGCAACACCCGCAGAAGGGACTTCCTATCGACTCGCAAGACTTGATAAGCAGCGTTATCCGGAGATTATCACGGCTGGAAATGAAATACCTTATTACACCAACTCCACTCAACTGCCGGTAGGCTTTACCGACGACATCTTTGAGTGCATCGAGTTGCAGGATCAATTACAGTCCCTTTATACCGGAGGAACCGTTCAACACCTTTATTTGGGTGAGAGCATCAAGGAAATAGAGGTCTGCAAAAACCTCATCAGAAGAATATTTGAACGCTACAGGATGCCCTATATCACCATTACGCCTACTTTTTCCATTTGCAATAATCATGGCTATATCCAAGGCGAGCATTATGCGTGTCCTACCTGTGGCGGTGAAACAGAAGTATGGTCCCGGGTTGTGGGCTATTTGAGACCTGTGGCCAATTACAATCAGGGTAAAAAAGAGGAGTTTGCGACACGAAAGGACTTTGTTGTGAAAGATCAGGTCGGATAGTCACTAAGGTCTGTAAAGTACGAAGGAAAGAACAGGAAAGTCCTCGTCCTGTGGGAGCTTCACATATGAAAATTGCCGGTTTACAGAAGAATTCGATGGTGGATTATCCTGGGAAGATTTCAGCAGTAGTCTTTACCCAGGGGTGTAATATGAATTGTAGCTACTGCCATAATCGGCGACTTATAGGTCAGAGCGTCAAGCAAGCCTTTATTGAGGAGCAAGAAGTTCTGGCCTTTTTGGACAAACGACGGGGCCTTTTAGACGGGGTGGTGGTAACGGGTGGAGAACCTACTCTACAGTTTGATCTATTACCCTTTTTTAAAAAGGTCCGAAGTATGGGATATTTAACAAAGCTCGATACCAATGGCACAAATCCGGGGCTTTTGGAGCAGCTCATTAGAAACAAACTGCTGGACTATGTCGCCATGGATGTTAAAGCACCCCTTTTTAAATATGGTGAGGTTTGCTGTTCAAGAGTGGATACCCAAAAACTTAAAGAAAGCATTGCCATTTTAAAAGAGGGACAGGTTGAATATGAATTTCGCACCACCTACACCCCTGAGCTTTCCGACGAGGATCTTATCGACATCACCCTAACCATCAACGGTGCCAGACGTTATGTCCTTCAACAGTATAAGGAAGTGGATACAAGTGAAGGGGTTTATACGGGTGTAGCAGAAAGAAGAAAACTTCTTAATGCCATCACAACCGAGATTAAGAAAAGTGTAGGCACTTTACAATTTCGTGGAGAATTTGGTATGATATAAAAAGAAAGAGAATAAAAAGGACGATATGAACGAACGACGGGATATCCCGTCGTTCATTGTTGAAATAAAATAGTCAGAGCTTGTGGTGCATAGCCATAAGGTGATAAACTGTATGATGCTAAGTCATTTTAAGAGTTCACTAAGTATCATACTGATGCTTAGAAAACGAATTTAAATAGTTAACTGAGGATCATACATTACGGGTCGAGGCTTGTGGTGCATTGCCGCAGGCAATGCACCCTATTTATTGTAGATATAAAAAGGGCTGGTCGTATGCTGTGCACCTATGCAGCCTACTGCTTGCCTAAGTTTCCCAGTTGCCGGGATCTGTCACCTTTAGGCGTTCGCAATCTCTTAATTTATTTGAGGTGGATTTGAATTTGTATAAAGAGATCATATTAGAAAACAATCTGACAGTCATCTATGAATGTCTGAACCATTTAAAGTCCGTTTCTTTCGGTGTCTGGATCGGAGCCGGGTCAAGAAACGAGACTCAGCATCCAAACGGAATCTCTCATTTCATTGAGCATATGGTGTTCAAGGGAACAGAGAAACGCAGCGCAAAAGACATCGCATGCGAGATTGACAGGATAGGGGGGCAGATAAATGCCTTTACCGGAAAGGACTGTACCTGCTACTATACCAAAACTTTGGATTCTGATATAGAAACAGCGGCAGATGTTCTATCTGACATGCTCTTCCATTCTATTTTTGATCCTGTTCATATTGAAACAGAAAAGAAAGTGGTCATAGAAGAAATAAGCATGTATGAGGACGATCCTGAAGAATTAGTCCATGACCTCCTGACCGAAGAAATCTGGAGTGAGGGCCCCTTGGGTTACCCCATATTGGGGACACAACAGTCCTTGGAAAACATATCGCGGGAGACCATCCTTGACTATATGTCCACTTACTATATCCCTGATAATTGTGTTATCTCTGTTGTAGGAAATTTTGAAGAGACGAGACTTCTTGAGATTATAAGGAAGTATTTTGGTTCGTGGAAACCCCTTACCTATTGTCGGTTATTTAAGGAGCGTCCTAAATTTAAAAAACATTTTCTCTATAGAGAGAAGGATACAGAGCAGACCCATGTGTGCTTGGGCTTTAATGGTCTACCCATGGGAGACGACCGCTTATTTCCGCTCATGG
>JAEYPI010000179.1 GCA_023410885.1 Bacillota bacterium | reverse complement strand
AACACTATCTGTATTTGGGAAGCCAGCCGCCATGGGCTTCAATCAGGTCATCCACCATAGAGACAATATCGTCAAGAGAAAGCTCGGCGGCGGTATGGGGATCCAGCATGGCCGCATGATAAATGTGTTCTCTTTTCTTGGTGAACGCCGCTTCTATTGTGGTCAGATGGACATTGATGTGTGTCATATTCATAGCTGCCAAATGAACCGGAAGACGGCCAATGCTGCAGGGTGTAACCCCCATGCCGTCAACAAGGCATGGCACCTCAACGCAAGCATCCAAGGGCAGATTTTCAATAAGTCCTCCCTTATTAAGAACATTCCCCCCAATTTTATAGGGTGTATTGGTGACAATGGCGTCCATAATATAGGATGCATATTCGTGACTTCTTGCATGGCTTAATGCTTTATTGTGGATAATCTCATCCCGCTGATGCTTCCATTTGTTGATTTGATTGATACAACGCCGGGGATACTCATCCAGGGGTATGTTGTATTTTTCTATTAACTCCGGGTATTTTGATTTAATAAAAAATGGGTTATATTCGGCATTATGCTCGCTGGACTCCGTACAGTAGTAGCCCAAGGTGTTGATATATTCATATCTCACCATATCCTCATGCTTTCCCTTGAGGTTCTTTTCTCTTGCACGCCTGCGAATTTCGGGATACAGGTCATGGCCTTCTTTGTCATAAATCTCTAGCAGCCAGCCCATGTGGTTGATGCCTGCAATAAGCTCTCTTCTTCCTTCAAGGGCTTCTACAAGGCCTAAGTCTTTTAAGAGGTTTTCTGAGCAGACTTGAACGCTGTGGCAAAGGCCCACGGTTTTTACAGCTGTGTAGCGCTGCAAATAACCGGATAGCATGGACATGGGATTGGTATAGTTTAAAAACCAGGCATCGGGACATACCTCTTCTATATCATGGGCAAAATCCTCCAGGACAGGAATGGTTCTGAGCGCACGCATTATGCCGCCTATACCTAAGGTATCCGCTATCGTCTGCCTCAAACCATATTTTTTAGGAATTTCAAAGTCAATCATGGTACAAGGATCATACCCGCCAACCTGTATGGCGTTAACGACAAATTGTGCCCCCTTTAGGGCAGCTTTGCGTTTCTCAACGCCGAGATAAGTCTTGATGGAAGCCCGGCCCTCATTAGCATTTTGATTAATTGCCTCAAGCATTGTATAGGATTCCTTTAGTCTCTCTGCATCGATATCATAAAGACAGATTTCACCATTTCGCAGGGAAGGGGTGCACATACAATCTCCCAGCACATTCTTTGCAAAAACTGTACTGCCTGCGCCCATAAATGTTATTTTGACCATAATTTTAACTCCTTGTATAGTATAGTGAATAAAGGATTCATTACAAAACTAACATTTTTAAGTCTCTGAGAGAATTGCATCAAGTAACTTAAATTTGTTAAAATGTAACCAGAATTTTAAGTCCGTTGGGGGAAATTTTGCAGAAAGATCTTCTGGTCTTAAACAAAAACTTTTCAGAAATTAATCCTGTTGTAGCCGGATGGGAGGAATGCGAAAAGGGGCATGCATTCGGACCGGCTATTCGGGAGTATTATTTGATTCACTTTGTCATATCGGGTAAGGGCATTTTCCAAAGAAACAATCGGATGGTTACTCTCGAAAAGAACAGCCTGTTTTTGATAAGACCTCATGAAATGACGTTTTACCAAGCTGACCCAGATGAGCCATGGCAATATATTTGGGTTGGGTTTGAGGGGAATCTCATTGAGGAGCTATTGCAGTTTACTGATTTAAAGGATGATGTCTCAACCCTATATGCCCCCTATTTAAGGGATTTATTCATTAGTATAAAGGCAGCGGAGCATCTTCATACTACAACTGAAATATTTTTGTGCGGCAAGCTCTTTGAAATGTTTTCAATGCTTCAGGAAGCCCATATTAAGAAGAACGAACTGACACGGAGCTCTTCCGGATACATCAAGTATGCCCAGGACTATTTAAAGGCCAATTATGCAACGCCTATAAAGATAAGTAAGCTTGCCCAAATGCTTGGAATAGACCGCCGCTATTTATGCCGAATTTTTGTTAGGGAAACCGGGGAAACTCCGCAAGGGTATTTAATCAATATAAGGCTAAAAAAGGCCGCCGAGCTTTTAAGAACAGGTTTGTATACAGTGGGTGAAGTGGCCAGAAGCTCAGGCTATGAGGATATATACAATTTCTCGAAAATGTTTAAGAAAAGGTATGGCCTATCACCATCAAGTTATAAGCAGGGAGTGGTTCACGGGGACGGTTCTCTTGCACCATGCACAAAGGTGCAAGATAACCGTCCCCGTGAACCAATCATGAATTCTTTAGAAGTGGGGCGGGATGATGGGCTTGGATAGATTAAAAGAGCTGCTGTCAAACAGTAGATATATAGTTTTCTTCGGCGGGGCCGGTGTCTCAACCGAAAGTAATATTCCGGATTTCAGGAGCGAAAATGGCATTTACAATACCATTACAAAGTACGGACGTTCACCCGAGGAGATACTCAGCCGCACCTTCTTTATGGCTAATCCGGCGGTATTCTATGATTTTTACCGAAGCAGCATGATCTTTACAGATGCTAAACCGAACCGGGCGCATCGGGCACTAGCTGAAATGGAGAAGGAAGACAAATTAAAGGCTGTAATAACACAGAATATCGACGGACTCCATCAGAGGGCAGGAAGCCGGGAGGTATTGGAACTACATGGATCGGTGCATCGCAATTATTGCATGAAGTGCAAAGAGAAGTATGGGTTGGAGTTTGTTCTGGGAAGCTCCGAGGCTGTGCCCAGGTGTGAAAAGTGTGGGGGCATCGTCAGGCCTGATGTAACTCTATATGAAGAAAACCTCGATATGCAGGTAATGGCGAAGTCTATCGACCATATCCGGAAAGCAGATATGCTAATTGTGGGCGGTACATCCCTTGCCGTTTATCCTGCTGCTGGGCTTATCGACTTTTATTCAGGGAATAGACTGGTTCTTATAAATAAATCTGAAACGCCCTACGACCGGAGAGCCAATTTGGTTATTCATGAGTCTATAGGAAAAGTGCTCGGTGATGTACTAGAAATGTAAATGGTTCACAGGCAATGGTTCACAGGGACGGTTCTTTTGCACCCTGTAGAAAGGTGCAAAAGAACCGTCCCTGTGAACCATTATGAACCACCTATTATTTTGCTGTAGGAATGAACGGGCGTATGGTAGCGGCAACATTGCTTACCGGCATTGATTGCAATATAATTCTTCCCGGGCCGGTAATGATGGTATTGAATATTCCTTCTCCGCCGAACAGCATGTTTTTCACGCCCGGTACCGCTTGTATTTCTATCGAGCAGCTTTCGGTCATTGCAGCCAGATATCCGGTATCAATAATCATCTGTTGACCAGGCTGAAGATTGTACTCAACGGCATAGCCGTCAATCTCAATAAACGCTGTACCATGCCCTGATAGCTTCTGCATGATAAAGCCTTCTCCGCCGAAGAAGCCTGCTCCAATTTTTTTGTTAAAATGGACGGATAGCTCAACACTGGCTTCAGAAGCCAGAAAAGCAGATTTTTGAACGATCATGCTGTTACCCGGAGCAATATCAAGTGCCCGGATAGAACCGGGAAAGCTTGATGCAAAAGCAATCAGTCCCTCGCCACCCATGGCCGTGTATCTATTCTGGAATATTGAGTCCCCCGAAAACATCCTCCCCAGCGCTTTTCCAATGCCTCCATTGGTCGACGTCTCCATTTTCATGTTAGGACTCATCCAGCTCATGGAGCCTCTTTCAGTAATCAGCGTTTCTCCTTGGCTCACATGGCAGATAGCAACCGGTAATGGTTCACCGATTATTTCATATCTCATGCTTTTAATCTCCTTCTTAAAATTTTATCAATCTAGTTTAATGCCTTATTTACCCAATTATACTTATCGATAACACAAAAAAGACTTGTTTTGTAATTATGTAACAAACAGGCCGCGGCCAAATCGGCTGTGACCTGTTTTTGGTTGGCGCATAGTGGCGCAAAGGGACGGTTCTCTTGCACCATGCAGAATGGTGCAAGAGAACCGTCCCCGTGAACCACCCGAGCACCATTTACTTTGCGCGGGCCATGGCCTTTTTGTAGTCAGCGGAATCCACAAACATTTCGTTGGTATAAGGATTCTTCTTGGTTTGAATTGCCCTTTTGAGAACCACTACAACAAGGATGATGTTAGCAACGAGGGCAAGCGCGCTTACGACTGTCATGGGTACAAAGTTATTGGCATATTGTACACTCTTTACAGCGAATATACCCTCATCCTGGAATAGTGGGAATACCTGAGCAAACATACACCAAATTGCGAGGGTATGTGCCCGGTTTGCCAACCAAGCGCCTTTGTTCCAGAAGAAGGCTGCAATAGTAGGAGCAAGAAGCAGTGCAATACCGCAATACCAAGAGTGTGTGGGCAGGCAGTTGTATGTATAGGCAAAGTTCCACAGGTCGTAGGCGATGATATAAATCCAGATCATATCGGGCCATAGCATATCCTTTTTGTCCCTGGACACATAAATGCCGGTCCAGCCTGTGATGCCAATAATACTGAGAATACCGGCAAGACCATTGAAAATATTATGCCAGCCGCCGTAGATAGCAACACCCTCGGAGGAAGTCCACCAGGTTTGCCATCCTTTGATTGCGGACTCAAAATCGCTGACGACAGCGATTAGAATATTAATAGAGAGAATTGCGTAGGGGAAGAAGACAAACCATCTCTTTTTGGCGATCCACCAGTCGTAGCGAATCATCATAAAACCAATACATCCCGCTAGTGCGGCATAGAGCTTGGCATAGTGAAACCAGCCGTTCATGTTGGTATAGGTCTGGTTGGTCAAAGCCCATTGGGCCCCTTGAGAAGCACCCACTGCGATGGCTATGAAATAAACAGTAAGGACCACGGGGATTGCAATTAAGAACGTCAGACCCCCGATTTTTGATCGCCGTATCAGTTCGTTGGCAATGATGAGGCAGCCCAGCACAAGAAAGAGTCCGAGCCATTGATAGATCGCGTTTTCTCCATAAACCTGAAATAACATAGTAACCCTCCTATCATTTTAATGGGTTGACAGAACAATGATTTTCTTTAGCAGGCAATAATCTCCTTGATATAGAATTCTTTGCCGCTTATGAGCTCGCTTTTTTTACCTCCGCAATAAGGACAGGAGCGATTATGCTCCAGAAAATTGAAAACCTTATTGCATGCCGTGCAGAGGGCATTGCCGGGTAAAATCTCAATCTTCAATTGGGTATCTTGCAGTAAGGTGCCGTCCACAGCTGCCGGATAGCATTGCTCGATATATTTTGGAATCATGGAGGAAAGCTCTCCGATTTGCAGGACCAGCGTATCGATTTTAGTCAGGTTCTCCTTTACTGCAATCTTTTCTACAGTTTTTACTACCTCGATTACAACACCCAATTCATGCACCATCATCACCTGCCCTTGTTTATGGATTTTTCTCCAGGACTATGCCTTGGTAAACAGCTTTTTAACCTTCTTAACGGCAATACGTACCTGACGTTTTATCATATATTTGGCTACAGTGGGCTTGAGCTCTTTGATCACAACAGAGGATTTATCATATCTTCTGACGAGAGAAATGGCGTCAAACTTGCATTTTGTCGTACATTGGCCGCAGCCGACACACATATATTGATCAACTACGGTTGCGCCGCAGCTTAAGCAGCGCTCGGTCTCTTTTTTAACCTGATCCTCTGTAAAGGTGGTGCGTAGGTCCTTGAAGGTTTCCTTGGACTGGCTGCCGTCAACATGCTCTGCTTTTTGTCTGGGCAGAGAATCATAGCCATCCAGAACGGCATTGGCTTTATCCAGCGCACGGTATTCTTTTCTATCACGGCCAATAACCAAGCTCTGTCCGGGCTGAACATAACGATGGATGGAAATGGCGCCTTCCTTGCCCGCAGCAATAGCATCGATGGCAAATTGAGGACCTGTATAAACATCACCGCCCACAAAAACATCGGGCTCCCCGGTCTGATAGGTAAAGGAATCAGCCTTGGCAGTTTTGTTTCCGTTTAATTCTACACGGCTGCTGTCCAGGAGGCCGCCCCAATCAATGGCTTGCCCGACAGAAAGCAGAACGTTATCGGCCTCCACAACCATGGTCTCGGATTCATTGTACTTCGGGCTAAATCGTTTATTTTCATCGAAGACCGAGACACATTTTTTAAACTCTACCCCAATGACCTTGCCGTTTTCCGTTAAAATGCGCTTGGGTCCCCAAGAGTTGTTGATGGCAATACCTTCGGACATGGCTTCATCAATTTCCTCGTCAAGTGCGGGCATTTCCTTACGGCTCTCCAGACAGAACATATCAACCTTTGCAGCACCCGTTCTGATAGCGGTTCTTGCTACATCGATAGCAACATTGCCACCACCGATGACAATAGTTTTTCCTTGAAGAGTGGTATTTTCACCCAAATTGACTTGGCGAAGGAAATCAACACCTGCAATAACACCTTGGGCATCTTCCCCTTCAAGACCAAGCTTTCTGCCGGCCTGAGCGCCAATGGCAAGATAAAAGGCTTCGTAACCCTGAGCTCTCAAATCGTTCAAGGATATGTCCTTACCCACCGCTACACCGGTCTTGAACTCAACACCCAATAAGCGCAGGATTTCAATTTCCGCATTGACGACCTCTTTCTCAAGTCTGAAAGAAGGAATGCCCAGTGTGAGCATGCCGCCAAGGACCTTCTCTTTCTCAAAGACCGTTACCTTGTAGCCGTCAATGGCCAGATAATAGGCACAGGATAGGCCTGCAGGGCCAGCGCCGACAACGGCAATTTTCTTTCCGTATTCGTGTCTCTTTCCAGGTATGTATCGGTTCTCAGTGTTTAAATCCTGTTCGGCGATAAATTTCTTAATTTCATCAATGGCGATAGGATCATCAATATCCCCTCGGGTACAATCCGATTCGCATTTTCTGGGACAGATGCGTCCACACACAGCCGGGAAGGGGTTTTCTTGCTTGATCAGCTCAAGGGCCTCGGTATATTTTCCTTGGGAAGCCAGCTTAATATAGCCTTGGATGGCAATATGGGCGGGACAGTTGGTCTTACATGGGCTGGTTCCGGTTTCGGCAACATTTTGTCTATTAATCCGGTAATCAGGATTCCATTTGTCAGGACCCCATTCGGTATCAAAGGGCAGAGGACGTTCCTTCTCTAACACAGGGGTTTTGCTGCAGAGCTTTTGGCCCATTTTGAGGGCATTGACAGGACAGTTGGTCACACACTCGCCGCAAGCTACGCACTTGTCCTTGTCTACCTGTGCCACATAGTTGGAACGGACCATATCGTTATTTAAGAACATTTCGGCGGTTCTTAATGAGAGGCAGGAGCACCCGCAGCAATTACAGATGGCGTGGGTTTTTCCTGGGCCGTCCGTATTGGGAATTTGATGCATTAAGCCGTTTTCTTCTGCTCTTTTAATAATGTCAAAGGCTTCCTCACGGGTAATTTGACGTCCCCTGCCTGTGCGAATATAGTACTCAGCGGCATGACCCATCTGGATACACATGTCTTCAGCCAAATGAACACAGCCCTCGCCCATAGATCTTCTGACCACACGGCAGGAACAATCGGAAACGGTAAAAATAGTATTTTCATTGAGATATTTAGAGACTTCCTCATAGGAGGCTCTGCGGGTTTCCCCCTGAACAGCCTGTTCGATGGGGATAACACGCATCAAGCCCAACCCCACAGGGAAATTACCTGCTGTTTTTGCACCTCTTACCCGACCATAGGCCTCAAAGGCCTCGGCAATCTGCGGATATTTTTGAACGTTTTCCTTATGCCCGGCCATCATTTCCATAATTCCCGGAACCCAGAGGTCGGTCCAGTATTTATCGACACCGTCTATTTTATTGACAAAACAGACACCGGCAACAGCCAGCTCCCATAGGCGTTTTGAAGTTTCCTCTACAGATTTTCCGCATAAAGCCGCAATCTCTTCTGCGCTCTGCTCTTTGCGGAAGCCCAGAAACATTCCGACATCCGCCATTTCGTCGGTAACAACCGGCTCCAAAATCATGTACTCCGGGTCCCCATACTTAATTCCAGACTTTGATCCTGTCTTGGTCCTGTTAAGGTGATTGGCGAGATCCAATATTTTTGCTCTTTCAGCCATTGGTTACCTCTCCTCCATCGTTAAAAATTAAACATATTAGGGCATCGTTTATATTTTACTGACTTTGCACTTACTTGAAGGCTGCATCAGCTTTGGGTCCACTCTTTAACCTCTTTTCGCAGCCAGGCGGCCCATGCTTCAAAGCCTTCACCCGTTCTTGCAGAGACAGGGAAGATTTCAGCGTTGGGGTTCAGCTTTTTAATGCGTGCCTTGACAGCGTCCATATCAAAATCAAATACGCTCAGGGTGTCGATTTTATTGATAAGCACTGCGTCACAGATAGAGAACATCAAGGGATATTTAAGAGGCTTGTCATCACCCTCCGGAACCGATAAAATCATGGCGTTTTTAACAGCACCCGTATCGAACTCTGCCGGACAGACCAGATTTCCGACATTTTCAAGGACAACAAGCTCTAAATCCTGGGTTCCAAATTCGGTTAATCCCTGACGGGTCATATCGGCATCGAGATGGCACATACCTCCCGTATGGAGCTGAATGGCCCTTACGCCACTGGTGGTAATGGTTTTAGCGTCAACATCCGAGTCAATATCCGCTTCCATGACACCAATCTTCATTTCATCCTTGAGCAGGGCGATGGTTCTCATTAGGGTGGTGGTCTTACCAGAGCCGGGGGAAGACATGAGATTTAAAAGGAAAGTTTTTTGGTCCTTCAGCTGATGACGCAGTTTTTCTGCGTCTGCATCATTATTGGCAAAAACACTTTGCTTGACTTGAATGACTTTATAAGCTTCCATATTTCTAACCTCGTTATTTTTTTATCAATATGGTCTAAGCTAAGCTTATCAGTATTTTGGCGCTTATTCAATTAGTCCGCGGGGAATTATTTTGATTTCCCTGATTTACACAAGAAGGGATATTGTATTTTGTTTATTTTAATAGTAAAATTTTCTTGGTCATACCAGATACCAGTTGTTTGGAGAGGGTAATATGGAGTTCAATAAGCTAAAGGCACCCAGCTTAAAGGATATGTTTGTGCGGGAGATTGAAAACAAGATTTTATCAGGTGAAATTGAGATTGGTCAGCAGCTTCCCACCGAGCGTGATATGGCTGAACAGATGGGTGTCAGCCGTGCTGTTGTAAACGCAGGCATTGCGGCCATGGCGGGTAAAGGCTTTTTAGAAATCCGTCCTCGGGTGGGCACCTTTGTAGCGGATTATCGGCGAAAGGGAACCATGGAAACCCTTATTTCAATAATGAATTATAACGGTGGTATGCTGCGTCGCAGTGAAATACGCTCCATTCTGGAGTTTAAAATTTTAATTGACTGCTTTTCCCTTCGATGTCTCATTCCAAGGGTCACCCAAAAGGATACTGATGTGCTGTGGTCCCATCTGGAGCAGCTCAGGGATTGCACTAAGGTCACAGACGCCTCGGAAGCCGTTTTCAATTTCAATCATGAGCTTTGTGTACTGAGCGGCAATGCCTTTGCACCTCTCATTTACTATTCCTTCCGCGCACCCATTATCAACCTGTGGCAGCGCTTCATGCGTATGTATGGTGTACAAACCGTCTATAATCACAACTATAAGCTCTTTCAATTTATACTCAAAAAGGACCTGGACAGCGCTATTCGCTGGGTAGAAGAGTATATCGGTCAGTCCATTCAAGGGAGTAAGGAGATCTATAGTGAATAAGAATTGTTCTCCAGAAATTGAAGTGTATTACCTGTTATATTCATATGTATCGTAAGGACTGAGGCCGAAGATGCTAAAATCATACTAATTGGCAATAATATGATTATCCGCCAGAAATCACGAGTAACTTTACGATTGCAAATCATTAAATATGAAATGAATCAGCCTTCAAAGAAGGCTGGATAATCTATTAAGATAGCACCAGATTGCATCTAAGCTGCAATTTTCTGCATTGCAGAAAAAAGTCATTTCATGACTTTCTGGGAAGCAATCATAATTTTTATGGTAAAATAAGTATTGATAAAAAATATTAACAAACAACAGCGAGGTATATGATGAATATCGGTTTTTTCGATTCGGGAATAGGTGGATTATCTGTACTCCGGGAAGCATTAACGCTCTTACCGAATGAAAACTATATCTATTATGCTGATTCTAATAATGCACCCTATGGTATCAAAACAAAGGAAGAAGTAAGACAATTAACCTTCAATGCTGTCAAATTTATGGTTGATAAAGGTATTAAAGCGCTTGTTGTGGCATGCAATACTGCTACCAGCGCTGCCGTGCGCGATCTCAGGGCAATATATGAATTCCCGATAATAGGTATGGAGCCGGCTGTTAAACCGGCCGTTGCAAAAAATGCCGATGGTAGAAAACGAGTCCTTGTTCTGGCAACTCCGTTAACACTTAAGGAGGAGAAATTTCAAAGCCTTGTGACCAGATTTGACTCAGCTCATATCGTCGATATGCTGCCTGCCCCAAAGCTGGTTGAGTTTGCTGAAAGATTTATATTCAGCGGTCCGGAGGTCGATAGCTACATCAAGGAGATTATGCCGGAGGATATTGAAAAGTATGGTACCATTGTTTTGGGCTGCACCCATTTCCCGCTTTTCAGGCAGGCATTGACCGGAATTTTACCTGCAAATGTCGACATTATAGACGGAAACAAAGGTACGGTAAAGTATCTGCATGATATCTTAAAAGAGTCAAATCTATTAAACCCATATGCCGGAAACGGGCAAGTAGTTTTTTATAAATCCGGAATACAGGTGAAGGATAACGCAACAATAAAAAATTACAATAGAATCCTCTATTCACTGTAACGCTGCTCCTTTGCTACCCTTTCAAATTTAATATATCATAAGCTTTTATATGAAAATGATTAATGACTTGTGACAGGCATGATTCCCGGATGGTCAGATAAAGCGTTGTTGCTCGTCCTAGAAGGCCCGTGAGCAGCGGACTGAAGCCTTTTTCCTCAAGCTCCAGCGGGCCGATTTCGTCAAGGAAGACAGGCGAGGTATGCTTTTCCAATAGTTCGTTAATGACTAATGAGGCATATTCCAGGCCCCTTTTAGAGAAGCTGTAGTCCTTATAATTATAAATTTCATCCCAACTGTCCGAAAGGTATTGTTTTCTTATGGAAAAGGGCATTTGATCTCCTGTAGAAAGTCTCCGGATTATTTGCCCGATATTTTGCCCGTTTTGAAATATCTTTGGAAGAATCAGCCCATCTCCTTCATGAGTTCTTTCATAAAGCTCCAGAAGGCTGGTAGTCTTCCCGCTGTTTATGCCTCCTGTAATAATGGTTATCATGGAAGCTCCTTCCCGTAATGGTTTGATTTTATTAAATCATCAGGTGTATCAATGTCCATAAGGATCCCTTTTGCCTCTACATTAATTTTTGAGCTATTATGCTGTACGATAAAATCCCGAAGGCTCAAGTACCGTGGGTCAGAAAGAAGCAGGGTAATCATGCGTTTGCTCATTAAAACAGGGTGGCCGGGCGTATTGTTGTAAACCGGAACAGTGATCTCTCCGCTGTCCTCTAAAAGGCGCAGATAAACGCCTTGGGTTATATAAGGGTAGTCTCCGGGAGTAATGAACACCCGGTCGCCAACGCTAAGCCTCAGGCCTGCAAGAACAGAACTGAACATTCCTTTTTCAAACTGGATGTTATAAACGAGCTCGCATTTCGGATACCCTTTCAGAAGGGGATGAAGCTCGTTTATTTTATAGCCTCCCACCACCAGAATGCGGGATACAGCCCCGTACATACCCTCGATACAGCGTACCAATAAGGGTTTTCCGGCTATTTTTTGAATTAGTTTATTGACCTTTGCCCTTGATGAATAGCCGGCAGCAAGTATTACGCCTTCAATCATATCCCCTCATAAAATCCCTTGTATAAATAAAGCAAAAACAAAAAGACTGAATGAAATAACAGGCTTGGCACTAACGTCCCGGAGTGCTGTACAGAGCCCCGTACTATTAATGATATTTCTTTTCCTCAAATATCTGCTTAATTTTTCAGAAAGCATGGTAGAAATGAGGATTAAGGCACCATTTAGGATACCCTCCATAAATACAAACTTTATGAAAGGCCCTATCGCACCATAAGGATATAGGGGCATAATTTCGGAGGGTATCGTAAGAATAGCGATGACATAAAGTATCCGCCAGGAAAGGCTTATAATAAATGTTTGCAGGGTGATAACCAAGGGCCTTTGTCTTTCGGTGAATATTTTGCCGGCCAGAAAGAAAGTGCAGCCCTCTATAATGACTGATAAGACAGGGCAAATGATGATAAGTAGATTGGGGGTCATCCAGATATTAATAAGCTTTATTCCTGCCGCCACAAAGGAGGTTAATATCACTGTACTCAATTGATGCGTTTTTTTATAAACCTGGAGCATAAAGAAATAAGCCAGTGGAAACCAAAACATCCAGCCAAGATTGATGGGGGAGATATGTAAAAGATGACCTAAAGTAGCTTCTTCCAAACCCCAAAGGGCCCCCCAGAAAATAATGGGGCTTAATTTATTTTTCAACGGGATCAACTCCTTATTCCAGTTCATCAGAAATATTCTATGGGTAAGGAAAGAACTTTATACCTTCCCTTGAAGTACAGAGCGGGCAGCCTCACGAATTTCTTCATAGCTTGTACATCTGCAAATGTTGGATTGAAGCCACTCTTCCATTACATATTCCTCGGCATTCGGGTGAATTTGGGAAAGTGCGTGACAAACCATTAAAAATCCCGATGTACAATAGCCGCACTGGAATCCCCACTCTTCAACAAAAGCGGATTGGATGGGCGCATTTTTTAATCCTTCAATCGTGGTTATTTTATGGCCAATGGCTTCAACGGCCAGCATTAGGCAGGATTTAACCGGCCATCCGTCAACCAGAATGGTACAGGTTCCGCAATCCCCGTTTTCGCATCCGGGCTTTGCACCGGTTAATCCCAATTGTTCCCTTATAACAGTTAAAAGAATATCGGAGGGCTTTACCATAACATCGAAGATTTCATTGTTAACATCAAGTTGGATGATGCTTCTACCTTGAATTTTTAGCATAATGGCTTATCCTCCAGTGTTTCCAGAACATTTATCAAGGTGTTTTTTAAACTGAAGATTCTGAACCTGTCAGAGCCGTAAATATCATTGAGAACGGGGCGTGGGAGACTGCCCAAGGCTTCTTCCACCCTTTTTTCTTTTGGCAGCCTGGGTTGGTTCAAGGCATTCTCCACCTGAAGGGATCTAAAGGGGTAGGGGGTAATTCCACTAAAAGCAATACGAATGTTATTGTCCACCCGGAGAGCTGCAACTGTTAAGAGCGGATAATCAATTTTTTCATTTTTAGTTTTTTTGACATGGACAAAAGGCAAAGAAATAAAGTCTGTTTTAACCCTCATCTCAATAAGAAATTCCCCGGGATTAAGCTGTAGTCTCTCTTTAAAAAGCGAAGAAAACGGAAATTCCTGCGGCTTTCCGTTTCTGAAAATAACAGCTGTCCCGTCACACAGGAAAAAAGGCAATGTGGTTTCCCGATAAATGATGGTTGAGTTTAGATTCCCTCCGAGCGTAATTTTGCATTGGTTGGTATGATCAGCAATTCGTCCTGCGGTCTTATCGAGCAATGGAAACTTCTTTGACTCCATTATTTTGGAAAGTGTATTGCAGGAACCCATCACGAAATAATCCTCATGTGTCCCAAGGCCATTGCAGTCCTGTATTTTCTTTAGATCAATGACAGCTTTAGTCTTTATGTTACTGACACGCGCCATGCTGATAATTTCAGTTCCTCCGCTATAATAAAGGGGCTGCATATCCTCGCCAGCAAGCTCACGATACAGACTAAAGGCCTCGTCAACTGAATCGGGCGCGTAATAATCAAAATCAAAGGGAATCAAGGGATTCACCTCCGGTTTTCAAAAGCCAAATAGACTCGGGTGTTATGGGAAGCTCGGCTATGTCTACCCGGGCAGCCGCGGAAAGAGCATTAGCCAAGGCGCCGGGAATGCCGATAATGCCGTGTTCGGCCAAGCCTCTGGCATGGTAAGGTGCATCGACCTGCGGGGTCTCCACAAAATCCACAAGGAAGTCAGGCTCTTCTCCAATATGCATAACCTTATAGCTTCTGAGGCTGGTTTCTTGAATTTTTCCGTTCTCATCACAGGTGAAAGCCTCTCTGCTGGCCAACCCCAGCCCCATGCTCATACCGCCCGTGATAACACCTCGGGCGTTCTTTGGGTTAAGAACCCTTCCTGCATCAATCACGGTTGCAGCCTTTGTGAATCGGTAGGAATAGTCTTTTGTATCAAATTCAACTTCTACGGCCTGGGCGCCCACTGTCCAATAGGGTCCGGATTTTCCCTGTCCCGTTTCCTTGTTTAAGGGAGTTAGGTGGCTCATAATAAAGCTCCCACGGCCAAGAATCTGCCCTTCTACCGAATTCCCTTCGGGGTATTTATAGCCGTGAACCATATCTTTGAATTCAATAAAGATCTCCGGATCCTGATTAAGGTAAACCCGCTGATTTGCAACTTCAAGATCCTCAGGAGGGGATTTAAGAATAATGGCAGCAAGACTTTTCAGCTGTCTGATCAAGTCTTCGGCAGCTCTCAGGACAGCTTTTCCGGCCATGTAGGTTGTCATGCTGGCTACGGTTTTCCAGTGATCCGGCGCAGTCTGCGTATCAACCTCCATTTTAACGTAGATTTTATCTATCGGCATTTTCATTTTTTCAGCTAGGATCTGGGCAAGAATCGTTTTCATTCCGGGGCCGTATTCGACGACACCGGAATGAATATTAAGGCTGCCATCGCAGTTAAAGGTCAAGAAGACCCCTGAAATGGCATCTGTCGGCGAGTCGGATGTTTTCCATAAGCAACTTAAGCCCTTTGCTCTCACCTTGTTTTCACCGATTTCCAGCCGCATGCCCTCATCCCAGTTCATGAGATTTCTGAGCTTTTCAAGGCATGCTTGGAGGTTGCCTAAATTGCTTGTAGTCATTTTCACCTGTGTAGTGTTTGTGTCCCCGGGCATAATTAGATTTTTGAAACGAATATCAAGGGGGTTCATATTGAGTGCAAAGGCAAGCTTATCAAGCATACGCTCGATGCAAAAGGTGTATTCCAAATGGCCAAATCCCCTGAATGATGTTGCGACAGGGTGGTTCGTGTAAACGCATAAAGAATCGCAGCACACATTTTCAATGCGGTATGGGCCGGTTCCGTCAACAGCAATAGCTTTTGCTAAGCGGGGGCCTATGTCTGAATATGCACCGGTATCAATGGCATATGTCATTTCTATGGCCTTAAGGAAGCCGGCTTTGGATGAGCCAAGCTTTATCCAGGCTTCCAGGCCTAAATGACAGGGAAAGGAGACTATATCCTCTTCCCGGGTAACTACAAGCTTTACCGGTCTTCCATTGACGGCCTTAGATGCTATATAGCCCAAAACCTCCAGTTGGACGGCAACTTTGCCGCCGAAACCTCCACCTACGAGAGGTGCTTTAATAATTACTTTTCCAGGGTCCAGCCTAAAATATTGACTGATAAGAATTTTTGTCGCATGGGGTCCCTGGGTGGAGGTTGTAATAATCACATTGCCATCAGGCTTAATTTCAGCGATACATGCTCGAGTCTCCATAGCAATATGATCCGATTGGGGAAGCTTAAAATACCCCTCTACAACGATCTCGCTTTCTGCCCAGCCTTTTGCCATATCTCCTTTTCTGATTTTTACCCGATTGGCAATATTGGAATTGGGCTCGGGGTAAACCTCCTCAACTGCCTTTACATATTGTTCAAGATGATCGTGAACCAGAACGGAGTTGGGCTTCAGAGCATCACTGACAGAATTGACAACAGGTAGGGGGGAATACTCGGCTTGTATAAGGTTTACAGCATATTGGGCTTCTCTTTCAGAGTTGGCTACAACCAAAGCAACAGGCTCGCCAAAATATCTTACCTTACCTCTGGCAAGCGGTGGACGATCTTCAATAATAGAGCCGCATAGGACCAGTGAATCCTCACCTGTCAGAACGGCTTGGACCCCCGGGGCTTTCTGTGCTTCTGAAATGTCAATCTTTAATATCTGCGCATGTGCTAAGGAGCTGGTTAAAAGCTTAGCATATAACACCCCTGGCCCCATTTCATCGGCCGTATACTTTGCTGCCCCAGTAACCTTGTCCCAAGCCTCTTTGCGCTGAATATTCTTGCCAATGACGGTTTCAATCAACGCTTTTTGCCATCCTTTTACTTTTCAATATTCTTATAGGATAATCTTTCCTCAAGCGATTAATCTTATTCAATTATTAAGCATGCGGAATTTGTGATTTTATTATCTCCCCTTGTTATTGCTGCTTAATTGTTGTGCATTCGTCTTAATAATAGAAATTGTGTAACCATAAGAAACCATGTATAATGGTAATCGATTACTGTTGCGTAATGCTCGTAATAAGAGCGCGAATGTTATTCAATCATAAAGATATCGTTAATTAGTAAATTGCCAAAAAATTTTGACAGAGGAGTGGGGAATATCTATGAATAAGACAAAAATATTCAATGGAAAGGTCATAACCCCTGACCGCATAATCGACAATGGCACTGTGCTTATTGAAAATGGCAAAATCACCTTTGTGGGAGAAAGTAATATTCCTGTAGAGGGCTATCAGGAAATAGATGCCGGGGGTCTGTACATATCACCCGGCTTTGTTGACATCCATACCCATGGAGCCGGTGGTCAGGATTTTATGGATGCAACACCGGAGGCCTTTTTAGGATCTGCGGAAATGCATGCGCGATATGGAACCACCGCTTTAGTTCCCACCACGTTAACCAGCACCAATGAGGAGCTTAAGAACACCTTCAGGATTTTTAAAGAGGCGAAAGCTGCTAATCATAAGGGAGCCCATCTGTTGGGACTTCACCTTGAAGGCCCTTATTTCTCCATGGAGCAAAAGGGTGCTCAGGACCCCAAATATATCCGTGACCCCGACCCAGCAGAATACATGGAAATTTTAAGCCTTTCCGATGATATTATTCGCTGGAGCGCAGCACCTGAGCTGAATGGTGCTATGGAGTTCGGCCGTCATTTAAAGGAAAAGGGGATTCTTCCCTCCATCGCCCATACCGATGCCATATATGAACAAGTGGAAGAGGCTTTTAAAAATGGTTTCACACATGTTACCCATTTGTATTCAGCCATGTCAGGGGTAAGAAGAATCAATGCTTACCGATATGCCGGTGTAATAGAGAGTGCGTTCATTATAGATGATATGACTGTGGAAATCATCGCCGATGGCAGCCATTTGCCAGCGAGCTTATTGAAGCTTATTTACAAAATAAAAGGACCAAGGAAAATCGCACTGGTTACGGATTCCATGAGGGGCGCCGGAATGCCCGAGGGTGAAAGCATTTTAGGAAGTCTTCAAAATGGTCAAAAGGTCATTATTGAAGCGGGCGTGGCAAAGCTTCTGGATAAGACTGCCTTTGCTGGCAGTGTCGCTACAGCTGACCGTCTTGTCCGTAATATGATCACCCTTGCAGATGTTCCCCTGCTTGAATCAGTGCGAATGATGACTGAAACACCTGCCTCTATCATTGGTGTGCTTAAGGATAAAGGAACCCTTGAGGTTGGAAAGGATGCCGACATTGTTCTCTTTGATGATGACATTTTGATTGATATGACAATGGTCAGCGGTCGCATCATATATAAAAAGACGACAAAGGAGTAAAGGCATGTTTAAAAAAGGTGTTATAACCGATGAGATTTTGCCACAAATGCCGCAAAGCTGGTCAGGGTAATTCAGGGCATCAATTCAGAGCGGGTCAAAGGCCTGTGGGATCCCGGAAATGACATTTATGAGCCTGATGGCGAGATTCCATATCCTAACGGGTATGAAATCATCAAGCCCTATATGGTACATATGCACTTAAAGGACGCTAAAAAACTGATTGATGGTAAAGTTATCGGAACACCTATTGGAGAAGGTCAGGTAGATTACAAGAGCCACTTTAAGCAGTTGATTGCTGATGGTTATGAAGGGTATGTCATGCTGGAAACCCATTACCGTCCCAAGCACGATATTAGTGAAGAGCTGATGGCGCTTCCCAAGGGCTCAGCCTTCTCCTACATGGGCTATGAGGCTACCGAAGAATGCCTGATCAAGTGGAATGAGCTATTGAGCAGTCTTTAGTCTTAATGAGTAAATTTTTAATGCCTTGATAACCGCGCCTTGTAATACAGGCCAACGTTATCAAGGCATTCTTTACGACTTGTTTTTCTTTGATGATAGCTTCAAAGACACTTCCTTATAGGCTATTAACACAGTCTTTAAATTTGTTTCCCCTTATCTCAAAATTCGCATATTGGTCCCATGAGGCACATGCGGGGCTTAATAGGACCACATCGCCAGGACAGGAGGAGCCATAGGCTTCTTTTGTGGCGTCTTCCAGTGTATCCATGGCTTTACAGGGGATACCGCATTCTTCGGCAAACGCCTGAATTCTCGCCTTAGTTTCACCATAGGATACAATCAGTTTGACGTGCTCCAAATAATCCGTAAGCTCATCGAAGCTGTGTCCTCGGTCCAAACCTCCCATCAGCAAAAGGGTTGGTTGGTCAAAAGAGGCCAGTGCAATTTGGGTGGAAGTGATGTTGGTGGATTTGGAATCATTATAAAAGTCGATATTATTGATAGTTTTTACATACTCCATGCGGTGTTCGACACCACCAAATTCTTTTAAAACCTTCACAATGACGCTGTTTTCCACGTCAAATTCCTTAACGGCCGCAATGGCTGCCATTATATTTTCGTAGTTATGCCGGCCCTTTAGCCTAATATCATCCAGAGCGATTATTCTATCATTGTTATATAAGATATATCCGTCAACGATGGAACAGCCCGCTTCATTTTTTGAACGGGATGAGAAATACTTTTTGCTGGACTTTATATCATGGACAAGCTCAAGCACCTCTTCATCATCCAGATTCAGGATCGCAATATCCTTTTCCGTATGATGATTAAAGATTCCTTTTTTTGTGTTTTTGTACCTATCATAGGAGCCATGAAAGTCAATATGGGCTTCTGATAAATTAGTCATGACCGATATATGGGTTTTAAAGGTCAGGACATTGCATAATTGATGGTCCGAAACTTCCATGACTGCAATATCGCCAGCCTTTAAATGAGGAACAAATGAGCAGACAGGATAACCGATATTGCCCATCAAATAGACACTTTTAGCGGCTTCCTTTAAAAAGTTATAAATGATTGTTGTGGTTGTCGTTTTGCCATTTGTCCCCGTCACTCCGATAATGGTAACACCCGAGGGAAAATAGCGATAGGCCAGCTCCATTTCGTTAATGACTGGCACTCCGAACTCCCGTGCTTTCTCAACGTATTTGTGATGATTGGGGATTCCCGGATTTTTAACCAGTATCTCAAAGGTACTGTCAAAGATCTCATCGGGATGGCTTCCCAAAATGACTCGGATTCCCAGGGATTGAAGCTCCTCTATTTGTACCGGGTTTTGTTCGGCTTTAGCGTCGTTGATAATGACTTCATAACCCTTGCTAGCTAACAACTTAGCGGCTTCATATCCGCTTCTAGCCATACCAAGGACAAAGGCTTTCCTATTACTCATCTATAGACCTCTTCTGCAAGTTCATTGAGGGTGCACAGAAAACACCCTTTATCCTATTGTACCCTAAAATTTGCAAGGTTCCTATAACAATCCTGCAAATTGTTGCTAATAAGTCAAATTTCTTTCTTAAATAAATAGCAGCAGACTAACCGCCATGACCATCATACCCGCAATCATGCCGTAGATGGACAGATGGGGTTCGCCATATTCTCTGGCCGTAGGCAATAATTCGTCCAATGATATAAATACCATAATTCCTGCAACTGCTGCAAAAAGTACGCCAAATACTACATCGTTGAAGAACCTGAAAAGGATTAAATAGCCGACAATAGCGCCAACGGGTTCGGACAGGCCTGAGAGGAATGACAGCTGGAACGCTTTTCTACGGTCTCCTGTGGCATAGAAAATAGGAACGGAGACGGCGATACCCTCGGGAATGTTATGAATTGCAATCGCCACGGCAATTGCAATGCCAAGCTCCGGGTCCCTGACAGCAGATGTAAAGGTTGCGAGGCCCTCGGGAAAATTGTGAATGGCAATAGCAAGAGCTGTAAAGGTTCCCATTCGCATGAGCTTGGAAGGGTCAACTGCGCTGCCGTTATCAGCAATATCTTCAACCTTTCGCATGGCGTGGGGGTTCTCACTGGAGGGCACCCATTTGTCAATGGCAGCTATGAGAAACATACCGGCAAAAAAGGCCCCTACTGTGGCCCATGAGCCGCCATCCATACCAAGAACGCCAACTAAAGTGTCTTTTGCCTTAACAAAGATTTCGATAGTGGAAACGTAAATCATGACCCCAGCCGAAAAGCCCAGGGCCACGGAGAGAAATTTTGTATTGGTCCGTTTTGTAAAAAAAGCTAATATACTTCCGACACCGGTGGACAGGCCAGCAAACAGCGTCAGACCAAATGCGAAGAGTAATGTGTGTAAGTCTAGATTCATTAAAGTCACCTCCTGAGTCCTACATAAATTATACCAAGCAAAGGGTCAAAAAAACATAGTTAAAATGGATTCTTTGCTTTGTAGTAGAAGTAGGGAAAACATAGAGATAGGGTGTTTTTGGTGGCAGGGAGGTTTTGCAATGGGAGGCGAGGAAAACCAAAAAACCGTTTACTTCTTAGGGTAAACGGTTTCCTAGATTGCGATATTCAGTTACAAAGGGATTTAATAAAGCCAATGGCCATGTCCGCTTACTTTAATAAGAATGCTTGTATCTGATTTAACCGATCCTTTTCGCACCCTTGTCCCTCCGTGGTAATAAAATAAGCTAAATTTTCACTCTGCCCCATTTTAGTGAATAGTAAGAACTACTAATTTTTAAGGCCTGTCATGACAATGCCCTCAATAAAATACTTTTGCCCTATCAAATAAAAGATCAACCCCGGTGCAAAGGACATGCAGGTGGCCGCCATGATACTGACCCAGTCCGCTTTTAGGGCGCTTCGGAACATATTAAGCCCTATGGCAATGGTGAAATTCTCTTTCTTATTAATATAAACAAGCTGCTGCAGCATATCGTTCCACAGCATGATGAAAAGCAGCAGTGCAACCACAATCATGGCAGGCTTTATGGCAGGTACGATAATACTTGTTAATATCCGCATATGACCGGCTCCGTCTATGGTAGCGGCCTCGTCTAATTCCCGGGGAATAGTTTTAACAAATTGACGAATCAAAAAAATATTGAATGCACCGCCGCCGCAGAAATGAGGGATTATTAACGGCCAGTATGTGTCACCCAGCCCAAGTAAGCGGGTCCATGTGATGTAGAGCGGAATCAGCGTCACCATGGTCGGCAAAAGCATAGAGCCAACACACAGAGAGAAAATGAAGTTCTTTCCTTTAAATCTCAGCCGTCCAAACGCATAACCGGCCAGAGTAGCGGTGATGGTTCCGCCAATAACCGAGGGTACAATAATGATCATGGTATTTTTTAAGTATTTCCAAAACTCAAAGTATTTTAGGGTTTCGGCGTAGTTTGAGAGGAGCCAACGGCTTGGGAAAAAGGCCGGCGGGAAGGTATAAATCTCAGCATTAGTCATTAATGAGGAGCGGAATATCCACCAAATGGGGAATAGCACAACGCCCGCCATGATGACAATGGTTATAAAAGAGGTAATATCCGCTATTTTTCTACTGCGCTCAATACTTCTAAAGGTGCTTCTTTTTAATACTAATGTCTTCATTTGCTGTCCCCCTCATAGAAAATCCAAGACTTGGAGGTTGCGAATAAGATCAGAGTAAATAGGGCGATTAATATGAAAAACACGAACGATATGGCACAGGCATAGCCGAGCTGATTGCTCTGGAAAGCATACCGGTACATGAGAAAAGTCATAAAGGTAGAGGAATTACCCGGTCCGCCGTTCGTAAGCGTAAGCGCTGGAACAATGATCTGCATATTGGTGATAAGGCTCATGAGCAGATTGTAAAAAATAATGGGTGTCATGCAGGGCAGAGTCACATTGGTAAAGCGCTGCCAAGCATTCGCACCGTCAATAATGGCGGCTTCATGATAAACCCTGGGGACATTCTGTAGTCCGGCGAGAAAAATAACAATAATATTGCCGCTTGCCCATACTGAAATGAGAGCCAACGATGGAACCACTGCGGAAGAATCGCTCAAAAAAAGGACCTTGCTAATACCCAACTCCGACAGAAGATAATTAAACAAACCAAAATTGGATTCATATAACCACGACCAGCCCATATAGACGGCCACCGAAGGGAGAATATAGGGCAGATAGAAGATTGCTCGCCAAAAGCCGCGGGCCGGGATTTCACGATTCAGCAGTATGGCGACAAACAAGGAGTAAATCATGCTGCCCAACACTGCCAGTACGGCAAAGTAAATGGTCACCTTGATAGAATCAATAAAGTACGGATCTGTTGTAAAAAGCCTGATAAAGTTGTCAAAACCAGCGAATTTCGGTTGAGATAAGCCCTTCCATTTAAAAAAGCTGATGACGAAGACACCCAGAAGCGGTAGATACGTTATGAAGGTCAATCCGAGAAATGCAGGAATCAAACAGAGGTAGGCTGTCAGACTCTCCTTTTTTTTCATGGATAAAGGCTGACGAATTTTTGCTTTCATTTTGTCCATAATTACACCTCTTAGTTGATAGAGGAAGGGCACCCGAGTGCCTCCGCGACATTTTGAACGGTACACGGGTGCCCGAAGAAATTCCAAGTATCCTTTAGTTGCCTTCAAAGGCTGCTTTTAAGGCATCAATATTCTTGGTGATAGCATCCTTCGCGGTGGTCTTTCCGGTCCAAACATCGCCCAGTGCGGAGCTCAGTACATTGTTAAAATCATTGGTATTAACAACATAGAACCAAGGAGCTGAACGGGTAATGCTCATATCGGATGCATAATCCACAACTGCGGACTTATATTCTTCATATGGAGGGAAGTTAGGATTCTCGACCCATTTACGGGTAAAGGTTTCATCCTTATACCATTTTTCAAGACGAGGCATCCAGATACCTGATTCGATCAATCCCCAGCTGTTTTCTTCAAGGGCATACCATTTGAGCCAATCCATAGCGGCATCTTGGTTCTTGGTCTGATTAAATACGACATTGGCGCCGGCTGTGTTCAAGGTTACCTTTTCCTTCATATAGGGAAGAACGGCCACGCCATAATTTAGGCCCTCTGCTTTTGCGGCAGCCAGACAGGTTCCGACGTTCCATGCACCACCGGTTCCCATAGCGCAGGTCTTGGAGATAATGGAACGCTGAATGCTGTCGTCGGTAGCGCCTGTGGAAAGGGGAGCTACAAAATCTTTCAGATAGAGATCGGCGACCTTTTGAATACCCTCAATACTTGCGGGATCATCAATAATAACCTTGGAGCCATCCTTGGAGTAGTAGCCACCTCCATTGGAAATGGCCCAGGTTTCAAGCTGCCATGCCAAATTCTCTACAAGACAGCCATACTGTACAATATTCTGAGAATCGAAGCCAGCTTCGCCAGGATGCTTACCGTTCTTATCAAGGGTCAGCTTCTTAGCGGTAGCAACGAATTCGTCCCAAGTCCAAGCCTTATCGGCAGAGACCGGGGGATAGGGAACATTAGCTTTATCAAACATATCCTTGTTGTAATACATGAGGAGTATTTCGTTACAATTGGCGTATGCGACAGGCTTGCCCTGATATCTGTAGGTCAAACTGTCAAGAGGCTTGCTTTCACCCTGACCGAACATGGTGCTGATGTCAGCCAAAACACCCTGCTCTGCCCACTGTAAAAGGCCCGCTTCCTGCATCATACCGGTGTCGGGCAGTTGGCCTGCGGTGGCCATGGTATTGAGCTTGGTCATGTAGCTTTCCCACGGAATAACCATGGGTTCAACAAAAATCTTGTCCTGTGAAGCATTGTACTTATCCATAGCTTCTTGAACAGCTTTTGCTTCATCTACCGAGCCCCAGAAGGAGTAGGTGACTTTGACTTTTTCTACTGGGGTCTCCGGCGAAGGTGTTGATGACTCAGGTGTCGCTGATTGGGAGGGGGTTTCACTTTGGGAGGGGCCCTGCGTGCCGCTGGCTCCGCAGCCTGCCACGCTGATTAGCATTAGAGCGCATAGCAGGATAGCGAGGATTTTCCTTGTTCTCTCCAATTTAAACACTCCTTTAATATGTATTTTTATTATACAACAACAAACGTTGTGCATAAACAAATTAAAAAAACCTACCAAATTAAAGCGTTTTGCCATACCAGCATCTCACCGGGCTTACGATTTCCCCATAAACAATAGGGAACGGCTTTTATAGGGGTGGACTCGGTCTCGAAATGGGCATCACCATAAAGTGAACTGTTTTGATTCTGGTATACTAAACGTTTTCCTTTATATAAGAGCGCCGGAAGACCGCCGGGTAAGGTGTCATCCTGGCATTCCGCCACGTGCTCACTTGTATTAACAAGCACCGATGCGAGATTCTTGCCATTATCTGTTTCCTCCAGACAGTAGACAAAGGGACCCTTCATGAGAGCAACTTTGCCGGCATTTTCCCAAACTCTGACATCAGCTGCCATCCACCGGGGTTTTACATCAAATTGAAGCGTGAGTGTGCTATCTTTTGACAGATTTTCAATGATAGCATAACCTTTATCTATGTAAAACTGCTGCGGGATGCCATTTACAAAGCACTCAAGGGTTTTTGAATAATCCGGGATCCGGATTGCCATACGCATGACCCCGGGAATGCTGACCTTAATGGATACCTTGCCGCTTGCCATCATGTCGGCTTCCATTTGAAGCTCAGCCCTTCCACCGAAAAGATCAGCTTGGAAAACGGAGGAGATAAACATATTGATATAGAGCGTCTGTTCATCGTAAGCATAGATGTACTGACCCAGTGAAGCCAGCGTGCGGGATATATTGGTTGGGCAGCAGGCCACACTGAACCAACGCTGGCGTTCCGGTTTGACATGCTTCAGTGAGGTTGCTTCCAAACAGGCCTCAGGCTTCACTTCCAATGGATTCACGTAAAAATAGCGGTCGCCGTTGACGCTAATGCCAGCAAGCACCGTATTGTATAATGCTTTTTCAACGATATCAAAATAGCTTGCATCCCGCTCCATCAACCCCATACGTCTGCTAAACTGTGCAAGCCCAATGGAGGCGCAGGTTTCGCAATAGGCTGAATCGTTGGGGAGATGGTAATTAGTTGTAAAACGCTCAAAGAAACCCGATGAGCCAATGCCACCTGTTATATACATGCGCTTTTGAGTGACGTTACGCCATAATTCCTGGCAGATATTCAATAGCTCTTGATCCTCATATTCGGCGGCGAGATCTGCCATGGCGCAATACATGTACATTGCTCTTACTGCATGGCCCTCCGCTGTATGCTGCTGGCGTACCGGAAGGTGGGCTTGGGAATACAACAGGTTGTACTCCCTGAATTCCGGAAACAATACCCGTCCGTTTCGTCGAGCTATTTCCGCTTCAAAATAGCTAGGTGACTGGCCCCGTTCCTCAATAAAAAACTTGGCACAGGCAAGGTATTTCTTCTCTCCAGTCAAGCGGTATAATTTGACCAAGGCCAGCTCGATTTCCTGGTGCCCCGGATAACCCTTTATCTGATTCTCGGCGGGACCGAACACCTGGCAGATCAAATCTGCAAAACGCCGGGCTACGTCTAAGAGCTTATCTTTGCCCGTTGCCTTATAATAGGCGACAGCGGCTTCAATGAGATGGCCGGCACTATAGAGCTCATGACCCTCCACCAGATTACTAAAGCGTGCATGGGGCTCTTTAACCGTATAATAAGTATTCAAATATCCATCACTTTGCTGAGCCCGGCCTATGAGCGCGATAACCTCGTCAGCCATATTCTCAAATCTTTTCCCTGTACCGTTCTGAATACAATAAGCTACGGACTCCAGCCACTTATATACATCCGTATCAATGAAGACAACTCCCTTATGCTCGCTGTTTAACTCGCCCGCAGCGATTTGAAAATTCTTAAGGCAATGGGAAGGAGCCGCATCCGGTATCCGGTCATTCAGAATCTCCCACTGGTAGGGGATAATAATATCAGCAACCATGTGGATATACCGACTCCATAGGGCATCCTTTATTTGAATATGATCAAGCTCTGGTATCTGTAAAAGTGAAAACATAGGGAGCTCCTTTTCGATTAAGTAATTAATATAATAAACGTTTAACATGTAATTTAAAGATAATACCAAAATCTTAAAATGTAAAGCTATTTTTCTTAAATATTTAAATATTATTTAGATCAAATAGTAAATAGTGCCTACAATGCTACCGATTATTTGTGCAAATATTACAAGACTTAAACGTTATCTATAAATTATTTATATGGCTATAAAACTCCATGAAAGTTCAATGTTTTTGAATAAAGAGAGCAGTATTTGCTAGAGGGTAGCTTGAAAGTTAAACGTTTATATGTTAATCTTTTCTATAGTGAAGTGAAAGAGGGAGCTTACATGGCAACAATACGCGAAATCTCAGATAAGGCAAAGGTATCCATTGCTACAGTATCCAAGGTCCTTAACGGGAAAAAGGGGGTTAGTCAGGAAACTATTGACAATGTGATGGCGATAGCGCGTGATCTTAATTATCGCCCAAACCTCACAGCTCGTAGTCTGAAAAAAGGTCAAAGCCGCACATTAGGAGTGATTACCGAGGACTTGACGGTTTTTAATACTCCGGAAATTGTTGACGGTATTGACGCTTATTGTGAAAGCAACGGCTATCATTATATTCTGGGGAATTTGCGCTTTAATAAGCGGTTTGGCAATCATCCTGATACCGAGGAATGCAGCGAACTGGTTCATGCTCAGGTGGATACCATGCTTTCAAAGCAGGTTGATGGCATTATCTATATTGGCTACCATAGCCGCGCCATTGTTCCGGTTCGAAATGATTTTGAAATACCCTTTGTGTATACCTATTGCTACAGTACCGACCCCAAAATCCCTTCAGTATTATATGACGATCAGAAAGCGGCCTACGAGGCCACCCAATTATTGATAAACAGGGGGCACCGTGACATTGGTGTTATTGCCGGTCAGGCTGAAAGTATTCATACTTCAAATCGTATTCTGGGATATCAGGAAGCCCTCTACAACAATAAAATACCCTATAATCCCAAGCTTACCTTAAATGGCGACTGGGAAAGAGATAAAGGATACGAATTATGCGAAAAGCTTCTTAAAGCGGGTGCAACAGCCATCTTCGCCCATAATGACATCATGGCAACTGGTGTAATTGAATATTGTAATCAGTACGGCATTCAAATTGGCAAGGATCTGGCCTTGATTGGTTTTGATAACCGTGAGGTCGGGACGGTTTGCCGCCCAACGCTCAGTACAGTTTCGCTGCCTTTATTTGAGATGGGGCAGACTGCTACCCATCTCCTGCTCGATATGCTGGCCGGACGCCATATTCAATGTGGGCAGAAGCTCATGCTTGCCTGTTCCGTTATTGAACGTGAATCCACCCGTCCGCTCCCACGATAAGCCGTGGCATAAGGAGAGTTTATGGCACTATCAGCTGAAATCAAGCTCAGTGCAAAATCTGTTATTTCACCCATTGATGAGCGCTTGTATGGTTCTTTTATTGAGCATATGGGACGGGCAATCTATACGGGAATCTATGAGCCCGGACACGAAACGGCCGACGAGAATGGCTTCCGCCAGGATGTCATCGATTTAATTCGTCCCCTTCGCGTTCCTATAATCCGTTATCCGGGTGGTAACTTTGTGTCGGGTTATCGTTGGGAGGATGGGGTAGGGCCTAAAGAGAAGCGGCCGGTACGTCTGGATCTGGCATGGGAGGCCATAGAGCCTAATCATGTAGGCACTAATGAGTTTATGGATTATTTAAAGCTGATTGATGCCAAGCCCATGCTGGCGGTTAATTTAGGAACTAAGGGTGCGCAGGATGCAGCGAATCTGCTCGAGTACTGCAACTATCCCGGAGGGACCTATTACAGCGATCTCCGTATTGCACATGGGTATGAAAGTCCTCATGATATTAAGCTGTGGTGCCTGGGCAACGAAATGGATGGCCCTTGGCAGATATGCGGTAAAACTGCAGAGGAATATGGTCGTCTCGCCTGCGAAACGGCAAAAATGATGAAATGGATTGATCCGGAAATTGAGCTTGTTGTTTGCGGAAGCTCCTTCTGGGAGATGCCCACCTTTGGTGATTGGGAGCGCACCGTTCTGAGGCACACCTATGAACACGTAGATTACCTGTCTCTGCATACCTACTATGGAAACCGTGATGACGATCTTCCTGCATTTTTAGCCAGTAATGTCCGAATGGAGCGTTTTATTAAGGAAGTAGCCGCCATTTGCGAGGAGATAAAAGCTGAAAAGGGCTCGGATAAAGAGATAAAGCTTTCTTTCGATGAATGGAATGTTTGGTATCACTTCCAAAAGGACGGAGTCAAGCCTCCGAAATGGATGGAAGCCAGGCCGATAGAGGAAGAGCGCTATGATTTCGCTGATGCTTTATTGGTAGGCAGCATGCTGATCACCTTAATCAATCATTCGGATGTGGTTAAAATAGCCTGCCTGGCTCAATTGGTCAACACTCTCGCGCCCATTATGACCGAGCCTCAGGGGCGGGCATGGGCTCAGACTACCTATTATCCTTTTCTATATACCTCAAGAAATGGAAGGGGGACTGCATTAAAGGTTGAAATGGATGCGCCTGCCTATACGTGCAGCTCAGTTGGAGAGGTGCCTTTTATAGATTGCTCAGCTGTTCTCGCTGAAAATGGAGACACCTTAACGCTTTTTATGGTCAATAAAAATCTTGAACAGGATATTCCTTGTCATGTGGCGCTTTCGGATTTTTCCTGTGCCAGTCTGAAGGAGTGGGTCACCTTGAGTGGCTACTCCTATGATGTTGTTAATACGAGAGAGTCTGCGCTGGTGAAGCAGTCCTCTCAAGAGGGTGTAAAGGTTGAAAATGAGCAGCTTTCTTTCGTGCTTCCCAAAGCCTCTTGGCATATGATTCAGTTGAATATTGAGCGATAGTCAACAAGGCCTACTCCCATTTTTTATAGGAACAGGCCAATTTTTAAATATGATATAATGCACCTGATCTTAATAGATTAGGGAGGAAGTATCATGTCAAATACCATAGACATCAACAGACTCTGTATGGGCTGCATGTCTTTGAAGGATAATTCCGATGCGCACTGTACAAAATGCGGTTTTGACAGTGAAAATTCTGAACAACCCCACCATCACCTAAAGCTGTGGACCATATTAAGCGGTAAATACTTGGTTGGAAGGGCTCTGGGTGAAGGCGGATTTGGTATTACCTACCTGGGTTGGGATCTCAATCTTGATATTAAGGTTGCTATTAAGGAGTATTATCCCGTAGGCCTTGTAACCCGTGAGACCACAGCAACCGGGTTGGGCACGGTTGCGCCTTTTACGGGAAACAAAGGTGAAATTTACCGAAGCGGGCTTGAAAAGTTTGTCAACGAGGCCAAGAGTCTTGCAAAGTTCAGTGCTCTTCCCGGTATTGTGTCGGTTAAGGACTTTTTCAGGGAAAATGGCACAGCTTATATTGTGATGGAATATATCCAGGGCATCACCTTGAAACAGTACCTCTCCCAGCACGGCGGGAAGATTCCCGCAGATAGCGCCTTTGAATTGATGAAGCCTATTATGAAGGCTTTATCGAAAATCCATCAAACAGGTATCATCCATCGGGATATCAGTCCTGATAACATCATGCTCACCTCAGAGGGCGAGGTCAAGCTTTTGGATTTCGGTGCCGCCCGGGACTATCTTGGGGATGATAACAAGAGCTTATCGGTTCTCTTAAAGCCGGGCTATGCTCCTGAGGAACAGTATCGTACCAAGGGAAATCAAGGGCCTTGGACTGATGTATACGCTTTGTGCGCTACCCTGTATAAAATGATAACCGGGGAAACACCGCCTGAATCTCTGGATCGATATGCCGAAGATGTGCTGGTATCTCCTTCACAACACGGGGTCGTGCTGTCACCCCATACAGAAAGTGCGCTTTTGAAAGGCCTTTCCATCTTTCAGAAGGATCGCTATCAAAATGTAGATCAGTTGGACCAAGCTTTGTTTCAAGCAGTGGAAAGCAAGGATCATGAAATATTAGGCCAAGTATTGAATCAAGGGATTGTGCAAAATGCGGGCCAAGATTTGACCGTGGCTTTGGAATCTGAGCACCATAGTGATCCTTCAGATGAAATGATTGTAAAGCGAAAATCCGGATCCCAAAAAGTTCTGCGCTATGGGTTAATCGGAGCTGCCGCAGCTTTATTGGTGGGAGTGATTATTTTATCCATGGGGGACAGAGGCTTAGGTGAATCTGTAAACAAGGAAACGCCTTCACATGTGGCGCAGGAATCAAAGGGAGCACCTGTCAGTAGTACGCCGCTTTTGTCGGAGCCGATTGCGGTTAGTCCCACACCCGAAGCAGGCAATGGGGGCGAAGAAATAGAAACGTCAACACCCACACCGGTGGCCGCAACCCCTGAGGTTTTGCCAGACCCCGCGCTCAATAGAACGTTGAGCGGCAACACATCGGGTAATATTGCCAATGATGCTCTTGTTGCAAAGCTTGGAGACTGGGTGTTCTACTCGAATCAAGGTTTATGGAAAATGAAACCCGATGGGTCTGAGAAAACCCTACTGCATGATCAGGGGTACATCTGGTACCTCAATCCGATGGGAGATCAACTCTACTTTATAGAAGCTGGTTCCACGGGTCAATATACACTTTATAAAATTGGCATGAACGACACCAAGGCTGTGAGGGTACTAAAGGGCCCCTACCAGCTGTGCATCTCCGGGGACTGGTTATATTTTACTCATCGAAATGACAATTACAGCCTATACAGGATGCGGGCTGATGGCTCGGAGCAGAAAAAGCTGAGTGATCAGGATTTCAGTACCTTTTTTGTATCAGACGATTGGATTTATTTTTCCCTTATGAATGACAAGCTACAGAAAATGAAGCTTGATGGCAGCTCGGTGCAGGTTGTCACTGATGACAATCCGAGAAGCTTCTGTGTATTGGAGGATTGGATCTACTACATTAACTTCAGTGATGGTGATTGCATCTATAAAATCCGCACCGATGGAAGCGAAAGGCAAAAGCTTGGGGATGACGCCTGCACCTATCTCAATGTTGATGGCCAGTGGATCTATTATCAGAACGTCAGTGATAATAATAACATCTACCGCATGGATACGGAGGGGAATGGCAGGCAGGCCTTGAACAGTGATAAATGTAATTTTATCAACCTGATGGATGATTGGGTTTATTATTCATCATCATGGGGCTTTTACAGAATGCGCACTGATGGCAGCCAGCAGCAAAGCCTCAAATAGGAAAACCTAAGTGTTGATGGAAAGCGGGTGTAGCCCTTCGGCTGCCAGTTTAATCAGCCACTCAAAAGGCTCAATCATAGGGATACGTTCTGGGTGATTTTGGACACCTAATATTCGTCCGCTTTCATGCTCAATGCCCTCAATGATGCCTTCCGGTGAGAAAGCACTGGCTGTAAGACCGGCTCCCAGGGTTTTTATAGCTTGGTGGTGGGAGGTGCAGACCTCTTTATAATGACCGATCAGCTGGTGCAGCAGTGTGCCTTCCACGGTGGTGATGGGGTGATATCTAAGATTTGTACCGCCCTTATGCTGTTCTTTGTAGCCTGCATCAGAAAGGTCTGCAATAAGAGTACCACCCAACAGGCAATTGATTAATTGATGACCGCGGCAGATTCCCAAAATAGGGAGGTCAGCCTGCCTTGCTTTTTTGAACATATAGCTCTCAAAAGTATCACGTTCTGGAGAAGGATCGGTGACCAGGGGCGAATCCTCGCATCCGCTTATTTTAGGTGAGAGGTCACGACCGCCTGTCAACAAAAGGCCATGGAGCAGGTGGACGGAATCAAAGCCATAGGGGAGAATGACAGGAATACCTCCCGCCTTTTCAACCATGGTGCAATAATTCGTAAATAGGGTGTATGTTTCGTTGCCCTTTTCGGGGGTGACGCCAATTAGAGGTTTGTTTATGATACATCAATCTCCTTACACTATTTTTGGACTAATCCCAATACTTTTAACCTAATGAGCGATCAAAGGGATATGTGCTTAAATTATAAAGAATCTGGGCCATGGTGTGAGCTCCGGCGACCAGACTGTCGATGCAAATGTTCTCATTGGGCCCATGATTATTCTCATCGGCATTTGCGTAAGGGATGATGACGGCGGGAATATTAAATAATTCCTCCCAGAGACAGAAGGAGCCCCAGGAAGCGCCCATAGCGGGCAACTCGATGGCTTTTTTACCAAAGCCAAGCTCAACTGCAGGCTTTATGGCTTTCATGATGGGGATGTCTGCCATGGTTCGGGAGGCTGCGCTGGCGTTGTGATAGATAACCTCAATAGTGGGATTTAGTTTTTTCACATGTCTTTCAATCGCTTCAAAGAGCTGCTTGGCTGTTTGCCCATAAGGAAAGCGGATGTTGAGCATTGCTTCAGCTTGCCCGGGTATGGCGCCCGGGGTTTTTCCCTCGATGAGCTGGCCGCTTTTCAGGGCAAGTATACTGAGAGTAGGTTCCAGCATTAGCTTTGTGTAGTATTCTTCGTTTGAAAGGGTTAATGGTTTTGAAAGAGCGTAGGTTTTGGCCAGGTGATCGGCATCATAGGGCGCGCTGCGGATCATTTCAAGATCCTTAGGGGTAGGGCCGACGATACCCTCATAAAAACCATCAATCGTCACTTTTCCGTCAGAGCCTCGCATAGAGGAAAGGATTTCGATTAATTCCCAGGCTGCTTCAGGAATAACCCCTCCCTTATTGCCAGAATGGTGATCATTAGAGGATGTGGTGGCCCGTAGCGTCAACCTCAATGAACCCCGTACTCCGTAAAGTATAAACGGGGCACCGCTGGGATGAATGGCTGAATCTGAAATAATGACTAAATCGCCGGAAAATAAATTTGAATTCTGCTCTAAAAATCCTCTAAAGGAAGGGCAGCCGATCTCTTCTTCTCCTTCAAACACTAATTTCACATTGATGGGGGTCTCTTTTTTGATTTTAAGCCAAGCCAATACACCGAATAGGTTTGAAACCAGTTGCCCTTTGTTGTCGCCGGCTCCGCGGCCGTAAACTCGCCCGTTTTTTACAGTAGCACTAAAAGGGGGCGTACTCCAAGCAGATTCTGCGCCTATAGGCTGGACGTCATAATGATTGTAAATGATGATGGTTGGGGCCTCTGGGGTGCTGGAGAGGCATTCTCCGTAAAGGACGGGATGTCCTGCTGTTTCAATCAAATGGGTTGTAATGCCCATTTCTACGAGCATACCTTTTAAAAGCTCTGCGCATTCCCGAATACCATAACCATCCGTACTGGTGCTGCGTTGGTTTATAAGGCGTTGTAGAAGCGCGATTTCGTCATTCACATGTTGTTCAATATAGGCATGGACCTGTTCAATGCTCATACAAAATATGACTCCAAGCGTAGTATTTGCTAATATTATTGTAATGACTATAGTACCATTTGTCAACCTGTAGAACTAACTGGTATTACAAATAGAGATACCAGTTGTGAGAGGGTCGATGAGAAGTGTCCATTGCGGTCCTGTTTTGAATGATATTTACCAATAAATTTTAAAATATTGGCAGTATTCTATTGACAATTTAGGTGGTAGTGAATATTATAAAAGAAGTGGTAATTACCAATTTTCGAAAAGGCACCATTTGCAGGTTCATAATGGTAGGGACAAATGATTGAAAAGAGATGAGGGTGAGAGAGATTTGATGACTGGAGACCAAGATTTTCGCTATTTGAAGTTGACGGAGGCCCTTTCAGAGCTTATAGACAATGGGACATATAAAGTGGGGAGTAAGTTGCCTTCTGAAAGAGATCTGTGCCGGGATTACGGGCTTAGCCGTACTACTGTGCGTCAGGCTATGCAGGCTCTGGCACAGAAGGGCTATGTGACAAGTGCACAGGGGAAAGGAACTTTTGTATCTAGTCCTCCTATTAAGCAGGAGCTGCTTACAATTTACAGCTTCGACGAGGATATGAGACGGTTGGGTAAGGTCCCGAAAACCGAGGTGCTTGATTTTTTAAGCCTTGCTGCGACTGAAAAGCTAGCGGCTATGTTTGAAATTCCAGTAGGCGCAACGGTTTATCGGGTGATCCGTCTTCGCGCGGCAGACGGTGAGCCCATGCTGTTAGAAACGAACTTCTTACCGGCTAAACGGTTTGAAGGCTTATCCGAGGAAATGATTAAAGATCAATCTCTCTATAGCCTCTTAGTAAGTAAATTTGGTCTCAAGCTAACAAGAGCTGAAGAAACCTTTGCACCTGTCTTGTTGAATTACATGGAAGCAAAAATGCTAGGCACGTCAATTAATGCATTGGGAATGCTGGTTGAACGCGTATCCTTTGAGGGTGAAAAAATGGTTGAGTTCTCAAAAAGCGTATCTCCCGGCGAAAAGTTCAACTACCACGTTATTCTGAAAAGTAATTTGTAAGCCAACTAAAGGAAATTTGAATAGTAGGAGGATGGAATAAAATGAAGCAATTTATCTCCCTGTTGCTCGTTGTCATGGTGGTATTTACTGTAATAGGATGCCAGTCACAGCCGGTAAGTCAAAGCCCAACACCAACTCCTAGCACTTCTGAAACGCCTGAAAGCACTCCCGCAAAAGAGCCCGTTACCATTCGTTTTTGGCAGGCCGGTGCAGATACTGCTGATGCTACAAATGTTATGAATAGGCTACTTCTCAAGTTCATGAAGGAAAATCCGGACATTATGGTGGAGTACCAAGCGGTGCCTTGGTCAGATGACCCCCACACTGTTTTTCAGACAGCAATTGCCGGCGGTGATATCGCTGACCTGCTTATAGTGGGAAGTCCCTTCGATTATATTATGGCCGAGTCGGGTATGGTTCAGAGCATGTCCCCTTATCTGGAAAAGGCAATTATTGATGACTTGATGCCGGTATCTGCCAAGGAAGGTATTTATACAGGTGCAAATAAGGATCTTGCCGGACAGCAGATATCCGTACCGCTCTTTGTAGATGCTCGTACTATTCTATACAATAAGAGTATCTTTGATGAGGCAAAAGTGCCTTATCCTGATACCTCCTGGACCCATGAAGAATTCCTCGCCAATGCAGAAAAGCTGACAGGAACCTTTGGCGGCAAAAAGGTCTATGGCTTCGGTACCTCTGCACGATATGCTTCACAGTACATGACCTTTATTTGGAATTTTGGCGGAGATGTATTAAATGCTGATTTAACAGCGCCTGCGGTCAATAATGATATTTGGAAAAAAGCCATTACTTATTACTTAAACTTCTACGATAAAGGCCTAACACCTAAAGGCTCAGAGGCTATGGCTCTTGCCGATATGCAGGCAATGTTTGTCAACGGCGAAATTGCAATGATGGTTGCTACCAGTGATTACGCAACAGAGCTGAAAAAAGACGAAAAGTTCGGTGACAAGCTGGGTGTAGGTATTATGCCTCATGCTGATCAACAAACGGCTTTTGCAGGTTCGGATGTCTTTGTTATTCCCTCTCTTTCACAGAATCCGGAAGCTGCCGGGAAATTGATTAATTTCATGCTCAGAACTGAAAATCAGCTGGAGTACGTTAAAAACGTTGGATTCTTCCCCGCTGTTAAGAGTGCTTCCGAGGATGAGTTCTTTACCTCCAATCCTATAAAGGCCGCTTTTGCTGAAGCTATTAAAGTAGGTAAGTTCTATGTTAAGCATACAATCTCCAGCACTGTAACCACCACTTTGCGTGCCCAAATGCAGCAATTGATCGGTGGACAGATAAGCTTGGATCAATGCCTCCAGAACATAGAAACTGAACTCAAAGCAGCATTGGCTCAGTAACAGCTTTGGCCGTTACCAACTGACGGCGGTATGTGCATTGGCTTGCCGCCGTCAGTCTCCAAATTTTTCTGAAATTACAGAGTTAGGGAGTAAATTTATGATAGTTGCTGGTAAGAAGGAAAAAGCCGGATATTACCTCTTCATACTTCCGGCACTTATTGTTTTTACTGTTTTTATTTTCGGACCAATGCTCTATTCCTTTATACTCTCTTTTTTCAAATATAATCTTATGACCATCAAGATGCCTGAATTTGTGGGGTTCGATAATTTTGTCACCCTCTTTAAAAACCCTGTATTCACCCAGGCCTTAAAAAATACGGCTGTTTACACGTTGGGTACCGTGCCTGTCATTATGGCTCTGGGATTAGGAATAGCATTGCTTTTAAACAATAAAAACCTCAAAGCAAAAGGTCTATTTAAAGCCAGCTACTATATGCCCTATGTGTGTCCCATGGTGGCTGTGGCCATTGTGTTTTCGCTCATTTTCAACACTTCCACCAATGGTATTGCCAATCAAATATTGGCAAAGCTCGGTTTAGAACCGTTGGGTTGGCTCTCTAGCAGTAGCCTCGCATTGCCGGTTATCATGATACTGGGTATCTGGAAAGGCCTGGGATATGTGATGATTGTTTATCTCGGGGGTCTTTTAGCCATACCCAACGAAATTTATGAAGCAGCCTCCCTGGATCCCATATCCTCTTGGCAGAAGCTGACCAAAATTACAATCCCATTACTTCGCCCGACGACGCTGTTTTTGCTTGTAACGGAGACCATTGGCAGTTTTCAGGTCTTTACCCCTGTTCAGGTGTTAACGGATGGTGGTCCTGGATACTCTACAACCACATTGGTAACGCTTCTCTACCATAATGGATTCAAGGATTATAAAATGGGGATTTCCAGCGCAATTGCCGTAATACTCTTTCTCATTCTTCTCGTATTATCTATTTTGCAAAACAGCCTTGAAAAGGAAAGTAAAGGAGGCAAGGGCAATGAAAAAAATTAGGTTGAGCTTTTCATACATACTTTTAGCACTCGGAGCCTTTGTCATGCTTTCGCCCCTCCTTTGGATGCTGGCCACCGCTTTTACGCCAAACTCATATGTCGCGCAAACATCTCTGATTCCAAAGGAAGTGACCTTTAAAAATTTTGTTGAGGCGTGGAATTTTCCCAGAATATTTGATGCTGATGTCACAATGGGTACTTTTATCAAAAATACATTAATTACTACTGTGAGCATCACCATTCTGGGTATCATCGTAGATTCTATGGCTGGGTATGTCATTGCCAGAAAACAATTTCCCGGAAGGAAATTGTTTACATATGCGGCCCTTGCAACACTTATGGTGCCCATTTATGTGACGCTTGTGCCTCAGTATCTGATAATCAGAGAGCTTAAATGGATGAGTACATACAAGGCTCTCATTGTGCCCTTCCTTGCATCCGGTATGGGTATTTATCTATTCCGATCCCATTTTATGAGCGTACCTATTGAGCTCGAGGAATGCGCAAAGCTGGACGGAGCATCTGATCTTCGTATCTACGCCACCATTATGATGCCGATTTCCAAGCCCATCATTGGGACAATGGCAGTTCTTAAGTTTATGTGGTCCTGGAACCAGTATATCTGGCCCCTAGTAGTGGTCAACAAGCTCAACATGAAGCTTATACAACAGGGCCTTACAATGTTCAGGGGTCTTAATGTCACCCAGTGGGGCTACCTTTGTGCAGGAATGACGATTGCAATAGTACCGTTGATTCTGGTGTTCTTATTAATGCAAAAACAGTTTATCGGCGGACTTACGGCTGGAGCGGTCAAGGGTTAAGCCATGATAGGAGCAAAAATGGAATTATATTGTGGTTTGGATTGCGGTGGTACCAAGACTTTATGTGTACTGGCTGATGAAGCGGGTAGGTTTGTTGGCGTTGGTCGGGGCGGACCCTCTAATTACTTGTCCTGTTCAGAAGATCTGGCGCGGCGCTCCATTGAGCATAGTATCGAAAACGCCTTTATAAATGGAAAAAGGCAGCCACAGCATTTGAAACATACCTATGTAGCTTCCGCAGCTGTAGAAGTGAATGGTGGAGAACGGCATATCCCGTTTTTTTCAACCTGTATCTCTACAGAAAATTTAGTAGTCAATAGTGATGCAGTACCCATCTGGTTTTCGGTGGCACGGAAGAAGCCTGCTATTGTAACCCTTTCAGGAACAGGATCTGTGACTTATTTGTTTACTGAAAATAGCTTTTACAAAACAGGGGGCTGGGGTCCCTTGCTAGGGGATGAAGGCTCCGGCTACGATATAGGGCGGAAAGCTATTAACAGAGCGACCCGCGTACAGGATGGAAGAGAGGAAAATGATCAATTCCTTCGGGTCGTATGCCATCATTTTAATATTCAAGAGCTAAGCGCTATTCATCGCCTATTAAGGAATGGGGATCAACGCAGCCTGGTTGCGTCTTTGGCAAAACCTATCTGTGAGTTGTATCGCCAGGGGGATGCTACGGCTATCGAGCTTTTACAGGGCGCGGTAAGCGATATTATGCTTTCCATTCAATCGGTCATTAAAAAGGCAGGCTTTCAGGAGCCTTTACCTCTGGTACTCTCCGGAAGTCTGCTCAAGCCGGGAGAACCCTTGGTTGAACTTTTAAAATACAGTATGAAAGCTACAAAAATTGTTTCTGAAATAGTCGAGGCCCCCATACCTGCTGCAGTTTCCGCCGCGGCCATGGCCCTTTTCGAGGATAACAGGTCTGATGCCGCTGAGGAATTGATAAGAAGCTATGGGGGGGAAGGGCTATGAAAGCAGGATACGCCCGTTTAGACATTACACCTGAATATCCCATGCCCTTAGCAGGCTACGACAGACGTAAAGGGTTGTCAGAAGGTGTACTTACACCGCTTTACGTCACAGTATTGGTCTTAGGGGAAGAAGCTCCGGAATTGGCAC
>JAEYPI010000149.1 GCA_023410885.1 Bacillota bacterium | reverse complement strand
CCCCATCCCTGTACATGGAATTACCATAGCCTGAAACGAAAACCTCTACGATACCAATAAAATATCCTCCGATCATAGCACCCGGAATAATACCGATACCACCAAAAACAGCCGCTACAAAAGCTTTCAAGCCGGGCAATGTCCCCATAAGCGGATTTATGGAATTATAGTAAACACCGACTAAAACACCGGCCGCGCCTGCTAGGGCTGAGCCCAATGCAAAAGTAAATGAAATGGTCGTATTAACATTGATGCCCATGAGCTCAGCCGCATCATTGTCCAGAGAAACAGCACGCATGGCTTTGCCTATTCTGGACTTTTTAACAAAGAGCTGAAGCAGTACCATGAGAATGACGGTAACGCCTACAATAAGCACCTGTTGCATGGTAATTACAATATTGCCAAGCTTGAAGGAGTTTGCCAAGAGACCTGTCATGGGCGGATAAGACCGTACATTGGGTCCTACAATGAACATGGTCACATATTGTTTAAACATTGAGACCCCGATTGCAGTGATGAGCACTGCAATTCTAGTGGCATTCCTTAAAGGTTTATATGCAACTTTCTCAATAGCCACACCGAGTAAGGTACAGACCACCATGGCAACAATAAGGGATGGCAGAAAACCTATGCGGAGTGATGTCATGCAAAAATAGCCGATATAGGCTCCGATCATATAGACATCACTATGAGCGAAATTTATCAGCTTGATGATACCATAAACCATGGTATACCCTAGGGCAATCAAGGCATAAATGCTGCCAAGTGATATGCCGTTAATAACTTGTTGTAAGAGTTGTTCCACGTGTATGCCCCTTCTTTCTATTGCCAATGATTTTTAATAAAAAGCCTGATCCACGATTATGTTCTAGATTGAATTAATTATACGAAAAATAGCACATCAGTACAACCGAAGTATAAAATTAACAATCAATAAACACATACAAGTGAGGACAGACACCTGCCCTCACTTATATATAAACTTCTTTTTTTGGTATTATTTATTGACCGGCTCTGACGATTGTATCCTGTGCACCGTCTTTCAAACCGATAACGACAAGGGCTTTAACAGGATTGTGGTTTTCATCAACACTAAAGGAACCGGTTACACCGGAGAAATTCTCGGTTGCTGCAAGAGCATTCTTAACCGCTTCTCCGTCAAGCTTTTCTGAACGGGCAATACCATCTGCCACAAACTTCGCCAGGTCATAACCAAGAGCATTGAAGGCATCGGGTTCTTTATTGTACTTAGCCTTAAAATTCTTTATAAAGTTCTGAACTGAAGGATCCTGATCCAAGGAAGAATAGTGATTGGAGAAGTAGACATCATTCAATGCTTCTTTGCCAGCAAGCTCTAAAAGAACGGGAGAATCAAACCCGTCTGCACCCAGTACAGGAACATTGATGCCTTGAGCACGTGCTTGCTTAATGATCAGACCTGCTTCGCTATAGTAACCGGGAATGAAGATTACATCAAAGTCCATACCCTTAATCTTAGTCAAAATTGCATTAAAGTCTGTATCTTTAGCTACATAAGCTTCCTGGGTTACGATTTCACCGCCGGCTGCTTTAAAAGTCTTATCAAAGTTTGCGGCAAGACCCTTGCCATAGTCACTGGAGCTGTCCATGATAATGACAGCCTTTCTCTTGGAAAGGTTGTTGTAGGCAAAGTTTGCCATCGCAGTTCCCTGATAGGAATCATTGAAGCAAATACGGAATGCATATTCCTTAACGCCGGAGGCATCCACTGTAACGTCATCAGAAGTAGCTGAACCGGAAACAACGGGAACCTTATTCTTTAATGCAACAGGAATAGTTGCTTTAAACGCACCTGAGGTTGCAGGACCTAGGACAGCTAAGACTTTGTCCTGTGTCATAAGCTTGGTTGTAAGCGTGGTAGCTTGAGCTTTATCTGATTCATTGTCGTACTTGACTGCCACTAATTTTTTACCGTTTACACCACCGGCAGCATTAATTTCTTCAATAGCAAGCTCAATACCCTCTACTGATGCCTGTCCATAAGTCGCCACATCCTTGGAAAGCTCATAGTTAATACCAATGAGAATTTCGTTTTCATTTGCTTTGGACGCTGGCCCTCCACAACCGGCCAAAAGGGACACAACCAATACAACCATAAGTAGGGTGCTAATCTTTTTCTTCATATTACTCTCTCCTCATCTCATTATTGTTTTTATGTAGATTTCCGGCTCTACCGGAAATACCACTCACCATTTTTGAATCCCGCCTGAGAAATTTTGGATACAAAAAAAGCCCTGCCTCTTGAATCTTCATTAAAGAGACAAAACTTCATCGTTCTGCGGTACCACTCTTATTGCTGTCCTAAAGGACAACCCCTCAAAATCATCTCAAAAGCACATACTTATGAAATGATCAACAATGTAACGGTTGTCACCCGGTCTCACTTACTTTAACTTACGTAGTTCAGCGGACTGCTCCTGGGGGATTTTTCACATAGGCTTGAACCTTACCTCTCAGCAAATGATAAGTTTTCTGTAATTTTCACCTTATGCTATTTTCCCAATCAACGCAATTTTCAGTATTGTTGTCTGTCAGTTTACACCCTCTATGATTATTTGTCAATAGGTTTCCAAAAATTATTTCACTAGCCTTAGAAGCCTTTTATTTCCACACTTTTCACCTTCCCATTCCCTTCTATTGAATTCTTGATAAAATCAGCTCTATGAGGAAAATCTGCAATCTGATAAAACCCAAATTTCATAATGTAATGATTGATTTATTGCTGCCCCAGACATAAAATTAGAGGTGCGTTCTTACGTACGCACCACAAGCCTCGACCCGTAATTAGAGGTGCGTTCTTACGAACGTACCACAAGCCTCGACCCGTAATTAGAGGTGCATTCTCACGAACGCACCACAAGCCTCGACCCGTAATTAGAGGTGCGTTCTTACGAACTCATCATAAGGTCGACCCAGCTCTAAAAATAGACCTGTTCACAAGTGACGTAAAGGAGTATTTATCATGAAAACCAAGAAAAGACTGCTTGCCCTTCTATTATCCGCCCTGATGCTTTTATCAGTGGGTTGTGGAGCAAAAAACAACCAGGATGCCGCCAACTTAGTTTTAAAAGTGGGCGTTATGCCTGCGGTGGACTCCGCCCCCCTGTTCATTGCTGATAAAAAAGGCTATTTTGAGGAGCTGGGGCTTAAGGTGGAGCTTCAAATCTATACCAGTGCCATGAACAGACAGAGCGCACTCCAAAGCGGTGAGCTCGATGGCGCAATGACCGATGTTATCGCGCTGATTAACAATGTTGAAAATGGTTTCGATATCAAGGTGACCACCAGCACCGACGGCGTCTTCCCCTTCCTTGTTAAAAAGGATTTTGAGGAGAAGAAGGACATTACAGCCGGAATGATGGAAGTAAGCGTTACAAACTATTTATCAGATCGAAGCTTAGGCGATCAATACAATATTGAAAAAATCTATATCAATGAAATCCCTGCCCGACTGGAGATGATTAGCAAGGGCAATCTGGATATGGCCGTTATCCCTGAGCCCATGGCTTCTCAAGGGGAACTCAACGGCCTTACAAAGAAAATAATAGAAAACACCGATGCGTTTTCTCCCGATGTCATGGTCTTTACAGGAGACGCAATAAAGGGTAAGGAAAAGGCCCTCAAGCTCTTCCATCAAGCCTATAATAAGGCAGTAGAAGAGATCAACAAGGATGATAGCGAGGCCCGGGATCTTCTTATTGAAACCTTAAAGCTAAACCCTGAAATTAAAGATAAAATCATAATGCCCCAATACAACAAGGCCAGAGTACCCAGTGAAGAATATCTGAAGGGCATTATGGCATGGAATGAAACGGTATTGAAGAAAACCATCAGCTTAGGCTATAAGGATTTAGTTGAGGGGAAATTTGTAGATTGATAGAAGTAAATAACTTAAGGGTTTGCTACGGTCAGGAACGTGCTCTGGACCATTTTTCGCTAAATATTGAGGAAAATACAACCTGTGCTATCATCGGTGAATCAGGCTGTGGTAAAACAACCCTTTTATACGCCTTGGCAGGCCTCCTCAGGCCCTTATCCGGCACTATAGATATTGCCGGGGAGCCCCTAAAGGCTGTGCGAAAGAAGACAAGTCTCATTCTTCAGGATTACGGCCTTCTGCCATGGAAAACGGTTTGGGACAATATCGCCTTTCCGTTGAAAGCGAGGGGGTTTAGCCTAGATGAAATAAAAGCTAGGGTCTCTTCTACATTACAAAGCTTAGGTATTAAAGAATGTGAAAAGAAATTCCCGGGGGAGCTCAGCGGCGGGCAAAAGCAGAGGGTGGCCATTGGTAGAGCCATTGTGCTGGAGCCGGACCTTCTCCTGATGGACGAAGCCTCCTCAGCCCTGGATGCCATGACAAAGGAGCACATCCAAAATCTCCTTTTGAAAATTTACAAGGCGCACCCCCTAACGCTGGTATTGGTTACCCACAATATAGAAGAAGCCGTTTTTTTGGGACAAAAAATCGTTGTCATGGACAAGGGGAAAATCAAGCATATCCTCCAAAATCCTTACTTTGGCACTGAGGATGATCGCAACAGTCCGGCCTTTTATCTAATGGTTATGCAGGTAAGGAAGTGTCTGAATGAAGCTAATTAAACGGTCCGATTCCCAAAAAACCTTATACGCCAGCCTTATGGTACTGTTATTCTGGTACCTGCTTCATTGGACAGTGAGCTCGGCAGCCATTCCCTCCCCTTATAAGACCTTCTTGAAATTCATTGAGATTTTTCCCACACTGGGTCTACACCTCTTAACGAGTTTAGGGAGAATCAGTGCTGCCGTTCTCATCTCCTTGGTACTGGGAAGCCTTGTTGGTTTATGGATTGGCATGAGTAACCGAGCTGATGCCTGGGTAACCCCCATTGTCTATATTCTCTATCCCCTTCCTAAAATCGCTTTCCTTCCCATACTCATGATTTTGTTCGGTCTTGGCAACAGCCCCAAAATTCTCTTAATCATTTTCATCATTATCTTCCAGATCATTTTGGCCGCGCGGGATGGCGTCAAGGAAATACCCAAGGAGCTGTTCTATTCGGTCTATTCGTTGGGTCTTAATCGCATACAGCTCTTCAGGCATTTGATTTTACCGGCTGTGCTGCCTAAGCTTATTACCGCCCTTAGAATCTGTGTGGGTGTGAGTATCTCGGTCCTCTTTTTTGCTGAAAATTTTGCTACCACCTATGGTATTGGCTATTTTATTATGAATTGCTGGCTGATGGTCAATTATGTGGAAATGTTCAGCGGGATATTAGCCCTTGGTCTACTGGGACTTGCCCTTTTCAAGCTCATTGACGGGGTCGAAAACAGTCTCTGTAAATGGATTAAAATAGGGAAGGACTTTGAATAAGCCCTTCCCTTCTATCTTTCAAATCGATTCAAAAATGCTTTTGTTCGTTCATTTTGAGGGTTATTGATCACTTCCTCGGGGGTGCCCTCCTCGACAATCACGCCGCCATCCATAAAGATGATATGGTTGGCTACATCACGTGCAAAGCTCATCTCATGGGTCACAATCACCATGGTCATATGCTCGGCAGCTAAGTCCTTGATTACTTTGAGAATTTCCCCGGTTAGCTCGGGATCAAGAGCGGAGGTCGGCTCATCAAAGAAAAGCACCTTGGGATTCAGCGCCAGTGCCCGCGCAATGGACACACGCTGCTGCTGACCACCCGATAACTGGCAGGGATAAGCGTCCTCCTTATCGGCCAGCCCCATTTTCTTTAATAAATCCCGGCCTATGGCCATGGCCTCGGCTTTTGTCTTCTTTTGCACTGCAATTAAAGGGTCTGTGATATTCTTTATTGCCGAATAGTGGGGAAAGAGATTAAAGTTCTGAAAGACCAGCCCAAAGTAGCTGTGTATTTTTTTTAGCTCCTTGCTCGGCGCATAAAGCGCATTCCCATCTACATCTGTTGTAACAGCGTGTTCTCCGTTATAGATGAGCTCACCAGAATCAATGGTTTCCAACAAGGTGGCACATCTGAGCAAGGTGGATTTCCCTGAACCCGAGGGACCAATAATAGCGACAACTTGCCCCTGTTCAACCTCCAGAGAAATATCTTTTATGACCTCAAGATCATTAAAATTCTTTTTTAAGTTTTTTATCTGTAATAATTTCATATGGTTACCTCTCCGTGTAGTATCCCAGTTTTTTTTCTGTCCACTCCATTGTAAAAGCGACAATAAAGTTAAAGACATAGTAGAAAATTCCCGCTACAACGAATGGTACCATGGTTGTTTCGGCAGAAGCAACCGCCTTTGCCTCTGTAAACATCTCGGGAACGGAAATAACAAAGGCCAGTGAGGTATCCTTAATAAGGGTGATGATTTCATTGGTCACCGATGGCAGAATGCGTTTAACAACCTGGGGCAGAATAATTTTGATAAAGGTTTGCGTTCTGTTATATCCCAAAAGCTTTGCAGCTTCATACTGCCCCACAGGCATGGATTCAATACCGCCGCGGTAAATTTCCGCAAAATAAGCGGCATAGTTTAAGACAAATCCGATAATAACGGCCAGAAAACGATAACCTCGCGGGAGTGGTATCCCGAATAAATAAAAGGGACCAAAATAAACCACCATTAATTGAAGCATTAATGGCGTCCCCCGCATAATCGAAATATAAACCTTGATAATATTTCTCAGAACAGCATTCTTAGACATGCGCCCAAAAGCAACAAATAAGCCAAGGGGAAGCGAGAAAATCAAAGTCAGAAAAAAGATTTCTGTTGAGACAAACATGCCTTCACTTAATTTTGCCAACAGCACCGAGAACTTCAAAGAAGGCACCTCCAAATTCCTAATAGTGTGATACCCAATGAGATAATTTCATGTAAAAAAGGAGCTATCTCATGCAGGGACAGCCCCTTCTTTATGTCATTATACCATTTTACTTACCGATTATGGTAATATCTTTTCCAAACCATTTGTCAGAGATTTTTGCTAAGGTACCATCCTTGGCCATTTCCTTAAGGGTATTCTGCACATTATCTCTCAGCTTTGTGTTACCCAGTAGGAAGCCAACACCGTATTCCTCAGCGGCTAAGGTCTCTTCGAGGATTGTAAAGTTATCCCCTCTTTTTTCAATTTGATAGCGAGCCACTGTATCATCCATGGCCACGGCATCAACAGCACCAGCCCCGAGATCCATCAGTGCGGTATTATAATCAGCCGCTTTTATGTAGTCACCGAATGTCCCCACTAAAGCTGCATCATCATTTAACGCTTTTTCTGCACTGGAATCAGCCTGAACTACGACTGCTTTACCAGCCAAATCTGCAAGGGTCTTAATCCCTGAATCAGCTTTTACAACAAAGACCTGATTATTTGACATGTAAGGTTCGGTCCAGGTATAATCAGCCTCACGGCCGTTGATGGTAAAGCCATTCCATATACAGTCAATGTTTTTGGAGGATAGCTCCATGTCTTTTGATTCCCAAGCAATGGGTTGTAGTTCAAGCTTTAACTTCAGGCGGTCTGCGACCTCCGCGGCCAATTCCAGATCAAAGCCTGTAAATTTGCCGTCCTCACCCACAAATCCCATGGGTGGGAAATTCTGATCAAAGCCTACGGTTAAAGTGCCTTTAACATTTGTACCAATATCATTGCTTGCACCTGTTGAGGAGCATGCGGCCATACTCAAAACCAGCATGGTCAAAACCAACAGTACGCCTAACTTCTTTTTCATAACTATTCCTCCAATAATCTAGGTTTTTTCTACCTCACTATACTAACACATCATCACGCTAAAGTAAAGAAGTAAAAAGGCTTGTTGTCGTCAAAATCGCAAAGTTGCGTTCCCACAGAAACGTACCCTCCGATCTTTTATTTTAAAAGGGGGCGAAAAACACCCTTTTAACGGGTAACAGGAGCTTTCCTCAAATTAATGGTGTTGGCGTATACAGAGTTTAAATAATTCAGATTCTGATTGATAAAGCAATTTGACGTGACAATACACTTCAATAATCTAACTTCACTGCTGAGAACAATATTATCCCAAAGGATACTTCCAGTAACCCTGCTTCCACGACCTATGGAGACATTATTCCCAATTACAGAGCGAGTGATAATGGCTCCTTCACCTATTTCAACGTTATCCCCGATACAAGCCGGTCCTATAATTTTAGCATTAGGATGAATTTTGACGTTCTTGCCAAGGCTAATATTACCAATGGTTAATTTTTTATCACCTATCTTACACTTTCTATCCATGATATCTTGATGAACCTGCATATAATTCTCATGGGTCCTCATATCTATCCAATAGCTGTTATCCTTATAAACAGCGATTTTATGTCCATTTGCGAGAAGTTTTGGGAGTGTCTCTCTTTCAACTGATACCACACTATTAGAAGGTATTTGGTCAAAGATTTCCGGCTCAAAAATGTAAATACCCGCGTCAATAAAGTTGGATGTATTTTGTTCTTTTTTTGGTCTTTCTACGAAGGAAGCGGCATATCCCTCAGTATCAGATTCAATAACACCATAGGCAGATGTATCCTGAGCATCAGTAACTGCTATAGTTGCAAGGGCGTGTCTGCTTTTATGGTAATCCAACATTTTTTGTATATCACAATCACTCAAAATATCCGAGTTAAATACAATAAACGTATCGCTAAAATGGGCCGCTGCGTTTCTAATTGCACCACCTGTACCTAATGCAATATCCTCTGCGGCGTACTGAATTTTCAATCCAAGTTGTTTTCCATTTCCAAAATAGTCTTGTATATATTCTGGTTTGTAGCAGCTGCTTATCACAATCTCGGATATACCGCTTTTTTTAAGATGTACCATGGTCCTCTCGAGTAAAGGTTTATTCATAATGGGAACCATCGGCTTGGGAACCTTATCGGTTAAAGGCTGGAGTCTAATCCCCCTGTCACCGGCAAGAAATAGTGCTTTCAATAATTTTTTCTCCTTTTTCTTTTCAAAATGTAAATATTAAATTGATCTTCGCATAAAAGTGAAGTAAATCCAGCTTCAAGATGTCAGGTGGAATTCTAAAATCAAGCCAGTACTGCAGAATTGAGATTTGTCGTACTCAAAACATAGTATTCATGCTCAAGCATAGAATACCGGTAAAAGAAAGGCTTAGTTCTTCCGTTAATCTAAGGACATCATTTAGCAGCATCACTAAACGAGGTTTTATTCTCGATAACAGGTATCTTTTTAGCAATAAGCTTCTGTATATCTCTCAGATATCCCTGTTCCTCCTGGTCACAAAACGACAACGCCGTCCCGCCCATTCCCGCTCTTCCTGTTCTTCCTATCCGATGGACATAGGTTTCAGGCATGTTGGGCATGTCAAAATTAATGACATGGGAAAGCTCCTGAACGTCAATTCCTCTTGCTGCAATATCAGTTGCAACAAGTACCCTTGTACGCTTTAGCTTGAAATTGTTTAAGGCAAGCTGTCGAGCCGTTTGCGATTTATTACCATGGATAGCCTGCGCTGATATCCTTGCTTTTTCGAGGTCTCTGGCGACCTTATCGGCTCCATGCTTTGTCCGTGTAAATACCAGGGCAGAATCGATAGATTTGTTTTTCAGCAGCTGTATAAGTAATGACTTCTTATCCTTTCGATCCACAAAATAAACGGTTTGTTCAATGCTGTCCACTGTGGATGAAACAGGAGTTACTTCAATCTTCGCTGGGTTTGAAAGAATGGTATTTACCATCCTTGTGATTTCCGGCTGCATGGTTGCAGAGAATAGCAGTGTTTGCCTTTTGATTGGCAGCAGCGCTATAATTTTTTTCATATCATGCGAAAAGCCCATATCAAGCATACGATCTGCTTCGTCAAGAACAAGCAGCTTGACATGATCCAGCTTGATATACTTCTGGTTTATCAAGTCAAGCAAACGCCCAGGGGTTGCCACAAGAATATCCACACCCGCCTTTAATGCATTGGTTTGAGGGCCCTGCGCTACCCCTCCAAAAATAACGGTGTGTTTTATTCCAGTATATCTTCCATATGCGGTAAGGCTTTCATCAATCTGAATCGCCAGTTCCCGTGTAGGAGTCATGATCAAAGCTTTAATTGCACGTGGTCCTTTTTCATTTTTCTGTTCTTTATAAAGAAGCTGCAATAAGGGGATTGCAAATGCAGCAGTCTTACCCGTGCCGGTTTGTGCACACCCGACCAGATCTTTTCCTTCCAAAATTATGGGTATTGCCTGTTCCTGTATAGGTGTCGGCATGGTATATCCTTCAGCGTCCACCGCCTTCAATATAGGTGCAATAAGATTTAGATTCTCAAATTTCAATTTTAACTATCTCCTTTTTAGTGACCGGGCACTCTATCAATCATGTTTAATTCTCCTTGGATTATTCATCCAAGCCTTTGGTTCATCCGCTTTTTTCTATCCTCTTTCTATTCTCCATATTAAAGAAACCTTCACCCAGCTGTGGAATCTTGCTGCAAATAAAAAAAGCGGTCAACTCATAAATAATTGAGATTCCCGCTCTTCATTTCCTAAATGCTTTAACAATATTGGAGTTGGGCAGTTGAAAAACAATATTACTTTTCTTACAATAACACATATCCAAAAATAATGCAACAAAAGTAAATTGTTATGCTGGTAACTTTAATAATATATAATTCATACTTACATTTCTGAAAATTGATACGTTAATCGCTTCCCAAAAGCTTTTCAACACCATTCATAAATTTGTGCCAATTAACATCCTCCATATAAATGGTAAAGAGCACCTCGTTAATGCCATTATCCTCCACGAATTGCACGATATTTTTTCCTGTGTAGCTTATACTATAGAACCTTGAATCAACAACGTAAATCTCCTCATAATGAGGAAGAAGAAAGGGCACTAACGCATTGCCGAAGGAATCCTTCACCACCATCAGCTTCCTACCGTTTTTTACATCGGTTTTAACAACGCTCCAGATGGCTCCGCCGCCGCTTAAGAATGCATTGTACTTTTTATTGATATCGCCGGCATATTTCATATCAATGATGTCGGTCTTTTTTTCCTTACCTTCGAGTACCATAAGGTATTCGTAGAGAGTAAACGGCTTATAAGCCGTAACGTTGTCGGGATTCTTTTCAAGGCTTTTATCCAGGGTCTTGGTGTAGGAGCTACCGAGAAATTCGCCCAAGTCAAGGGTCTCATATTGGTCAAGGGCTATCGGTACCTCCCCCTTGTCCTCCATGAAAGTAACATAGGCATAATAGGCTCCAAGGGCTGTCCAATGGTGATCGGTCCTAAAGTATATGTACTCGTCACTATGCTTGTTGAGCACATCATAAACATTTACTGATGAGATGCGATGGTCAAGCTTGCTTTCTAAAAAGTCCAGAGCATCGTTCTGAGAATCCGTAATGCCCTTGTACTTTTTCAACTTCAAAAATTCTCCGGTCGTGGGCGGTATCATAGAATAGATTTTTACGTCACTACCGAGCTTTTCACTGTATTGGTTGAGGACCTGGGCGTAATACTCAAAGCTCTCCTTATTAAATTTGAACAGTTGAACTGCCTTACCATCCACCACCATCCAATAGCCGACATTCTGCCCATCTCCGAAGTCTTTGGGTGGTTCTTCTTCAATCTTCTCCCTTGATTTTTCTGGTTGCTTAGCTCCAGTAGAAACCTGCGTGTCCTCTCCGGTCACTGGAACCTGAGGTGTATCTTTATCTCCCGGTAATACAGTGGTCGCCTTAGGCTCTTGATCCATTGACTCATTGTTTTCCTGAGCCGTGGGAAGCTCTTCATAAGCTGTCACAATGGAAATATCCGGCCCCATAAAGGCCATGAGCTGGTTCAAGTCTTTACTGACCCTGACCAAATTGTCCCTAAAAATAAACGTATCGTTGTAATACTCCTCATATTCTTTTAAATAGCTTCCGCTCAGAAATGCTGACAATGAAAATTCCGGTTTCTTTTTAAGAGCCCTGTTCTCCAACTCGGATACAGCAGGCTTATCAAAATTCAAAAAATTCGCAATCCCCAAAAGGCTTAATAGTAAAACAAACAGTAAAGCGTCCAGCCTGAGCTTTTTCAAATCAATTCCCCCAAAAACCAGTCTATTCCATTTCTTTTTTTTAACCGCATTATAAGCAATCAGAACTTGAAATACAAAAACGGGCTGTATGATTGTCCCACCAAAAAAATAATGGACAGAATAAAAATAATTATATTAAAGACAGGTTTAATAAAGCACTCCAGCACTGCAACCTTCATTTTCGTTCCTAAAAACACCTTTATATTCTGATAAAGACGGCTGAAGGCCGGTGTACAACTGATGAGCGCAATCACAAAAAATGCAGCATTATTCCAGAAGTGAATACTGACCTCCGGGCTCATCAAGGATGGGGCTCGAATTCCAAACATCACACCCAAAAAGCGGAGAGCCTGGCTCATATCGGTATGATAAAAGAATGCCCAACCCACAAGCACAGCCATCCATAGATAGATTCTTGAGAAAATCCCTGGTATCTTTTCAAAGACCTTTAAAAGGAAGGTTTTTTCAAGAAGCAGCAATATAAAGTAATAAAGTCCCCATAGGATGAAATTCCAGCTTGCACCATGCCATAGACCGGTCAGTGACCAGACAATCAAAAGGTTTCTTATTCTATGTCTTCTGTTTCCGCCTAAAGGAATGTAAACATAATCTCTGAAAAAACTACCGAGTGAAATATGCCATCTTCGCCAGAATTCAGTAGCTGATTTGGCTATATAAGGATAGTCGAAATTCTCACGATAGGTAAAGCCAAACATACTTCCAAGACCTATGGCCATATCCGAATAACCTGAAAAATCAAAATAGATTTGAAAGGCATAAAGGATGATGCCCAACCATGCCCCCATTACGGGGAGTCTTGAATAATCCGTTCCTATAAAGAGCTCTGCAACATTACCGGCAGTACTGGCCAAAATCGCTTTCTTACCAAGCCCTACGATAAAACGACCAACACCGTAGTTAAAATCTTTTACCGTCTCAACCCTATTGTCTATGGCCTCTGAAATGTCTTTGTACCGTATAATAGGCCCGGCTACAAGCTGGTGAAACAAGGAAACATACAGAAGCAGCTTGAAAGGAGACTTTTGTGCTTCAACCTCTCCTTTATAAACATCAACCACATATGAAATCACCTTAAAGGTATAAAAGGATATCCCTATAGGAAGGCTCAAACGCGCTATCTCAAGGCCTGAACCAAAAAGGCTGTTCATATTATCCACAATAAAGCCTGAATACTTAAAAAAACCGAGTATCAGGAGGTTTACCGTTATTGTCAGGGCTACAATGGCCTTGCCCTTCAAGACTCCTCTGTTCTTCTCGGCCATTAGACCAACAAAGTAATTCAGTAATGTGGAAGCAAGGAGTATGGAAATCCCTACAGGTTCCCCCCAGGCATAAAATAACAGGGAAGCGATAATCAAAATCCAATTGCGATAAGTTCGGTTTTTTATAAGATAGTAGAGTCCAAGACAAGCAGGCAAAAAAGCACAAAGGAAAAAAAGACTGGAAAAAACCAATTGAAAGCCCCCTAAGATAAATTTATAGTTTAAATTTATAGGATCATTCTAAATCTATCATATCAAGTTACGTTTATCAAATGCTATATCTTTTTGAATTAGAAAAAAGGAGACCTCTTCAGTCTCCCATCTGCGTATTTAATTCCTATAAGGGCATCCTGCCACGCCTTGGAGGCAGGGCCTATGGTACAAAGTAGTCTTTGTAGTCATTTTTTATCTTATCGCTTAACCGGTTAATGCCCCCGTATAAATGCTTCGTCATCATGTCACTCATAGCAGCCTTGTCTTTTCTTTGAATGAAATCCATGATGCTGCAATGCTCCATAAGCAGGGTATTAAAGTCCTTTTTTTTAACTAAATCCAACATTCTAAAACGTGTATAATGCACCTTAAGCTGCTGGATGATCTCCCAAAGCTTTGCCCTATCCACATAGGAATAGGCCTGCTTATGAAATCGGCTGTCTATATTGAAAAAATCCACCTCCGGAGCACCTTGGGCAATCCGTTCTATGATACGCTTTTGTTCCTCAATGTTTTCTAAAAGCATCTCAATCTGCTGGTCTGAGATGACGTCAATGAGCTCGGTATAAATATTGGTTTCAATAGAATGGCGCATATAGATGATATCCTTGACATAATCCAAGTCGATGAGGCTCACAAAGGTTCCCCTCTGTGGCCTCACCTCTACAAGATTGTCAATTTGAAGTCGCGAAATGGCGTCCCTTATGGGTGTCCGTGAAACATTGAACCTTTTGGCACATTCGTTTTCACTGATCATGGCCCCGGGAACCAACCTCAAATAAATAATATCCTCTTTAAGCGCCTTATATATGGATTCTCGTGTGGTATCGTCATGGGTCTTCGCTGCGCTATTCAATCCTGTTGTTCCTTTCCCTTAGGCTAAAATATCCTTATTAAAGTAATATTCTACCTTGCGAGCCACCCGCCGTCTACAGCTAATGTAAATCCGTTGACATAATCGCTGGCGGGGCTTGCTAAGAAAACAGCCGCTCCTCCAAGGTCCTGTGGTGTTCCCCAGCGGCCTGCGGGAATGCGCGCTAATATTTCCTTGCTGCGCTCTTCATCGGCGCGCAGTGCAGTTGTATTATCAGTGGCCATATATCCCGGCGCAATCGCATTAACATTGATATTGTATTTGGCAAGCTCGTTGGCTAAGGTCATGGTTATCCCTTTGACCCCCGATTTACTGGCCGTATAGGAAGGAACCCGAATGCCTCCCTGGTAGGAGAGCATGGAAGCAATACTTATGATTTTCCCCCCCTGTCCTTGGGCGATGAACTGGCGTGCCACTGCTTGGGAAAGGAAGAAAAGGGATTTTAAATTGAGATTCATAACATCATCCCAATCCTTTTCGGTAAAATTAACTGAGTCTTCTCTTCTGATAATGCCGGCATTATTGACAAGTATGTCAATTCGACCAAATTCCTGCAGGCTTTTTTCAATGATTTCTTCGATGGGGTCTAAGGAGGTTAAGTCTGCGTTTATTCTCAAAAACTTCCTGCCTGCACCCTCAACCTTGGCCTTTGTTTCCTCCATATCACCTAAGCCTACACCTACAATATCGGCACCGGCTTCTGCAAGTGCAATTGAAATGCCCTGTCCTAATCCTCTCACTGCACCAGTAACAATAGCGACCTTTCCTGTCAGTTTAAAATTCTCTAAAATCATATTATCCTCCTATCTTAAATCCTTCATAGCCACATGGTCCATATCGGTGAAGGTCTGATTTTCTCCGCACATTCCCCATATAAAGGTATAATTGCTCGTCCCGACACCTGAGTGTATGGACCAGCTGGGTGAAATAACCGCCTGCTCATTACCCATGACAATATGTCGGGTTTCCGAAGGTTCGCCCATCAAATGGAATACTCTGGTATCCTCTGCCATGTCAAAGTAAAAATAGACCTCCATCCGCCTTTCATGGGTATGGCATGGCATGGTATTCCATACATTATTAGGCTCTAACAGCGTCATACCCATGACAAGCTGACAGCTTTTGCATACTGCCGGATGTACATATTGATAGATGGTGCGCTTATTGAGGTTTTCCTGAGCCCCCATGCGTACGGGATTGGCCTTGCTGATTTCGATTTTAACGGTTTCATAGGCAGCATGGGCTGGCGCAGAGTTCATATAGAACTTAGCTGGCTGCTCCTTGTCAACAGAGGTAAAGATGACGTCCTTTATACCCATTCCCACATAAAGACCATCCCTGTTACCCAGCTCATAGGGTTTCCCGTCCAAGAAAATAATACCCTCTCCTCCTATGTTGATGACACCCATTTCTCTTCTTTCCAGAAAGTAATCAACCCCTAATTCCTTACCGGCTTCCAATTTTACTTCCTGATCAACAGGTAAAATACCTCCGAAGATTATTCTGTCCACATGGGAATAGGTCAGCATGGCTTTGTTCTTTTGGAATAGCTTTTCAACAAGGTAATGCCTTCTCAATTCATCAGTCGAATAAGCCTTCGAGTCCTCAGGATGATTGGAATATCTCACATCCAACTGCATATTTGACCCTCCTACCTTAGGTTTTAATGGGGCCTTCACGGTTCAAAGCCGTTAGCTTATGAACAGGCCCATAAATATAGAACTTAATCCATTATTTTCATAGTACCAACTTGTATACAAGTTGTCAATTGCTTGTATACAAGTTTTAAAAAACTATCCATTACGGCTGGCCATTTTATGAAATATTAAGGATACCCCCTAGTAATGCATCACTGGTATGATAAAATAGAACATATGTTTCGTTGCGAGGTAGATGCTATGGACCCATTAACTGCTCTGGATACTTTCCATCCCATCATCAGACAATGGTTTATTGACCATGTGGGAACCCCAAGCCTGCCTCAGATTCAGGGCTGGCCTGAGATACAGGCCGGCAGGAATGTGCTGATAAGCGCCCCCACAGGCGCAGGAAAAACATTGGCTGCTTTTCTGGAAAGCATTGATCGGTTGTTCAGGATGGATCTTGAGGGCGCGCTTCCGGAGGGTGTCTTCATTCTTTATGTTTCTCCGCTGAAGGCTTTGAATAATGATATCTACAAAAACCTTGACATCCCGCTGGAGGGGATAAAAAAGTGCTGTCTGGCTTCGGGTATACCCTTTCCTGATATCAGAAAGGCAGTTCGAACAGGTGACACACCCCAGAGCGAACGCCAGAGGATGCTCAAAAATCCTCCCCATATTCTGATTACAACACCAGAATCCCTCTATTTAATGCTGACCTCCAAAAACGCTATCAGAATCTTAAAAAATGTGCGTTACCTCATTGTGGATGAAATTCATACCATGCTGGGAACCAAAAGAGGGGTTCATCTGGCTGTTTCCATCGAACGCCTGGAACATTTGACCGAGCATAAGCTTGTGAGAATTGGACTATCGGCAACCGTTAATCCAATTGAAACAGCCGCCCAATATCTTGGCGGACTTATAATGACAGATAAAGGCTATGATAAACGACCCGTACAAATTGTGGCGCCAAATATGTCACGGCACAGTGAGCTAAAAATTCATATGCCGGTAGCAGATTACCGTGATCTTGAACAGGGAACGATTTGGCCTGAAATCTATGACAGTGTTCTAAAGCTAATTAAGCAGCATACCTCCACCATTGTATTTGTCAATAATAGGGCTGTGGCAGAAAAAGTGGCTGCCAATATCAACAGCATGGCCGACCGGGAAGTATGCCGGCCCCACCATGGCAGCCTGTCAAAAGGCAAACGTCTTGAAGTAGAGGATCAGTTTAAAAAAGGTGATTTAACCTGTATGATCGCCACCTCCACCCTTGAGCTGGGTATTGATATAGGAAGCGTGGATTTAATGATCCAGGTGGCATCTCCCGTTTCCATATCAAGCGGACTACAAAGACTCGGTCGGGCAGGCCATCGATTGGATGCCGTTAGCAGGGGACGCATTATACCCAAGACCAGGGGCGATCTTATCAAAAGCGCCTTTGTTTCAAGAGAAATGCTGGCGGGCCACATTGAACAGGAAACAATCCCTATGAATTGTCTGGACATTCTTGCCCAGCAAATCGTTTCCATGAGCTGTGAAAAAAAATGGACTGAGGAAGAGATGCTTGCCGTTTTGCGCTGTACCTGGTCCTACAGGAATTTAAAAGCTGAAAGCTTCCGTAAGGTACTGGCCATGCTCTCGGGGGACTTTGAGCATTTGGAGGACATCCCTGCCAAGCCACGAATCATGTGGGACAGGCAGAATAAGACCATAGAAGGATCAACCTACAGCAGGATGCTGGCTGTAAACAGCAGCGGCACCATCCCGGACCGAGGTTATTTTACAGTTGTTCTGGAGGATTATAAAACCCGGATCGGAGAGCTGGACGAGGTCTTTGTTTTTGAGGCACGGTTGGGTGACCGGTTCATGCTGGGTAACTCAGCCTGGAAGATTGTCAAGATTGAGAAAAACCGCGTTATCGTAGCACCCGGAAATAGCATGGGTGCAAAAACGCCTTTTTGGCAAGGCGATGGTATCGGAAGCCCCTACGAGCAAGGTATCGCCTATGGGAGATTTTTAAAGGAGCTTTCCGATAAACTGGAATCGGAAGATTTAATCAGCTTCCTGACTGATTCCGGTGTAATGGATGATGTCGCCGCTGAAAATATTAAGAACTATTTGTTGGATCAGCAGGAGCATATGGGCTGCATCTCCCATGATCAAAGGATTGTAGTGGAATACTTGAAGGATGAGGTCTCCGATCAGCGCATTGTGATTCATGCGCATTTTGGCGGAAGGGTGAACAGTGTATTGGCCATTCTTCTCCAGAAAGCTCTGGAGGACACCCTCCGCTGTCATGTTGACGCCAGCCATAATAATGATGTCATACTCATAAGTATATACGGCTGTCCTGATACGTTATCCAATGTTCTTTCCCTGCTGAAGACCGATAATGTAGAAAATATTCTATTGGAAATGCTCCCCAACACCTCCCGCTTTGCTATGACCTTCCGATATAATGCCTACCGAGCCTTAATGATGGGTGTTCGCAACTTGGGCCAGCGGCTTCCTTTATGGATACAGAGATTGCGATCCGTGGATGCTCTGGAAAATGCACAGAAAACCATGGATCATCCCCTGCTTGTTGAGACCATGCGAGAGTGTCTGGAGGAGATTTTTGATATTCCGAACTCAGTAAAGGTTTTAGCGGCCATTAAATCCGGTGCAATAGAAGTGGTGGAGAAAAACACCTGGTATCCCTCCCCTTTTGCATCGGAGCTTTTATTTGAATTTAAAAGCATCATGATGTATGCCGAAAAAGACCCCCACCCCAATAAAATAGGAAGTTCCTTGGTTTCGGGTATTGAAGCTTTGAATTTGTCCTATCATCGGGAAAATGCAGCTATTCCTCTTAATCCGGAGGCCGTTTATGAAGTCGCGCGTAAAAACAGCGCCCTGTCAAAGCTTCAGGATATCCACTCCCCCAATGAGCTCCACTCCTTTCTCCTGATCTATGGGGATATTACAAGCGCAGAAGTCCCTTTGGGAGGGATTAAGGAGTTATTGGTACAGCTTGTGGAAGATAAACGAGTTATTTTTATAGAAGAAACCAAGACCCATCCAGGCCTCTATATCGCGTATGAAGAAAAGGAATTATACACCTGTGCGTCAGATGAATCTGTTTGGGATGGGCATGACGGAACGCCCGCTCTGAGCCATGATCAAGACACCTGGACTCAGTATGAAGCGGTCTCCCGAATTATTCGGAGATTCACCCGCTATCACAGTCCCTTTACCCCGGATGATTTAAAAAAGCGCTATCGGTTTGATTTAAATGCCTTTGAACGTGTACTTGGTCATTTGAAATCAGAAAAGCTTCTCACAAGCGGACATTTTACAGGTCAGGACAAGGACGAATTATGCCATACCAAGGTTTATGAAGCCATCATCCGTAAAGACAGCATCTTAAGAGCCAATGAAGTGGTGGCTCGCAAGCCCTATGTCTATGGCGCGTTTCTTCAGTCCTGGCAGAAGGTGGGTGTAGAGCGAATCAATCCGGAAGGTGCCCTCTATGAAATCATTGCTCAGATGGAAGGCCTCTTTCTACCGGTAGACTGGTGGGAGACCATTGTTTTTCCGTCAAGGATAAAAGGGTATACCCCCTCCCATTTGGATAAGCTTTGCGCATCGGGCAGGGTCTTTTGGCGTGTTGCACCCGACAGCAATAAAAACCTGATGCTTGCCTGGTATTGTATTGAAAATAACGACCTTCCCATGGAGACATTGGCTGAGCCTGAGTTGCCCCTTGAGTCAAAAGAAGCGCATGTTTTCCAGATACTGACTAGAAAGGGCGCTTGCTTTACCCATGTATTATCTACCTTAACCGGTATTCAGACAAGGGAGCTTCTTGATATTCTTGAGCAGCTTGTTTATAAAGGCCTTGTGGTGAATGATTCCTTTAGTTCCCTTCGTTTCTTTTTAGAGGGGAATGAACAAAACAAACATGCTCAATTAAAAAATGATGTCCAACGGGCTAGAAGAATGGCTTTGGCCGTATCCAAAATGGAAATGGGACGATGGGAGCTTGCCTGGCCCGTGGTTGAAGACGATCTTCAAAAGCTGATCGATCGCTGGTTTAACCGATACGGCCTCCTATCCCGGGATACCCTATCTATGGAAAGGACCGCTTTTTCATGGAATGAGATTTATGAGGCTCTGAAGCAGCGGGAATATGGGGGAGCAATTCTTAGGGGATACTTTATTCAGGGCATTTCCGGCATTCAATTTATGCTGCCCAAAGCCTATCAGAGCCTTGAGGCTTCAGGGGGCCTACAGGTTATTAACGCCTGTGACCCCGCACAGGTTTATGGAAAAATCCTACCTCACAGTGAAAGCCTGCTTCCTTTTACAAACATACCGGGTACCGTCATTGTATCAAAGGCCGGTAAACCCATCATGGTTTTGGAGAGGTTCGGGGAAAGAATCCAGCTCTCGGGAAGTCCTGAAGAGGTGACCGAGGCCGCTCAGGCCTTTAAAAAAGCCTTTACCGAAAAACGCATATGGCCGGACCGAAAAAAAGTGGTCGTAAAGCAATGGCCCGAGGATACTGCAGAAAGGGATACCCTCAAAGTCGCATTAAAGGCTGCCGGCTTCTAAGATGATATCCTCAAGATGATTCTCTGGAGGAGTCAGGGGACGGTTCTCTGACTCCTTTCTTGTGAGGCGGCAGATAACCGTCCCCCTGACTCCTATATTACCCGCATATTACAGTTTTCTTAAAATCCATGATGAAAGAATTGGTAATCTGGGTTTTCCTGCTAGAATACAAGTAAGGAATACAATAAATAAATATTTGGGAGAATGGCATGAAAAACATCAAGCACATCATCAGGAATACCATCCTTACCTTATTAATCCTATCCTTTACTTTACCTGTATTTGCAGACACTTATGATTCTGGCACATCCCCAAAAGGTGATTTTCGTGGATTATGGGTAGCAACTGTTGTCAACATTGACTACCCGTCAAAAGCAACAACCGATTCTGAAGCGCTGAAAGCTGAGGCGATAAAAGTACTGGACTACGCCAAGGATACAGGCTTTAATGCTATTTTCCTACAGGTTAGGCCTACCGCCGACGCACTCTACCCTTCAAAATACTTTCCTTGGTCCAAGTATTTAACAGGCAAGCAGGGTGTCATGCCGGATAAGGCCTTTGACCCGCTTCTATTTTGGGTGACCGAAGCCCATAACAGAGGGATTGAGCTTCACGCTTGGATCAATCCCTATCGGGTAACAAAAAAAGCGGCTGGAGAGCCCATCCATGACTTGGCATCCCTTTCTCCTCAGAATCCCGCCCGATTGAATCCCAATTGGGTGGTCAAGCACACCGATGGCAGTCTTTATTTTGACCCCGGTATTCCCGAGGTCAGAAAGCTCATTGTCGACGGCATTGTTGAAATTCTTCAAAATTATGCTGTGGATGGGATTCACTTTGACGATTATTTCTACCCGGACAAAAATTTTGATGATAAGGCGACCTATAAACGTTATAAAACGGCTGGTATGAGTCTTGATGATTGGCGCAGGGAAAACGTGAACAAGCTCATTCGCGAGGTTTCACAAGCCATAAAAGCCACCGGTAAAAAAGTCCGGTTCGGTATCAGCCCCTTTGGCATTTGGGCCAATAAGACCACAAATCCGCTGGGCAGCGATACAAAGGGATTGGAGTCCTACTACAGTCATTATGCGGATTCCCGTAAATGGGTCAAAGAGAATATGATTGATTATATTACACCTCAGATTTACTGGAACATTGGTTATTCCATAGCCGACTACAGTAAGCTGGTTTCTTGGTGGGAGAAGGTAGTCGCCGGTACAAATGTGGATTTATACATAGGTCTTGCCGCTTATAAAACAGAAAATTCCGATTCCTCAAGCCCGTGGTATGGAACGTTAGAATTGGACAGACAGCTCCAGCTAAACCAAAAGAATGCTGAAGTAAACGGAAGTATAGTTTATAACTATAAATCACTGATTGACAGACCTGCCGTTTCCGCTGTGATTAAAACAGTGTTTGAGCAGCAGGAAGGAAAAACTGCCCCTATTCCCGTGACCCTTGGACGGCCCTTGAGCAATTTTAAAACCAGCTTGGACAAGTATTATCTGACCGGTACCTCAGACCCTAACAAACCCTTATTTTTAAATGGGCAACCGGTTGAAAATCGGTCCAGTCAGGGATATTTCGGGATACTGGTTCCCCTAGCCAAGGGTGCCAACAGCTTTACTTTTTCCCAGCAAGGCTCCTATGCAACCTGTACCATTTATAGGGAAACAGTGTCTACGACACCCGCAAAAATGAGCAAGATCGAAATTCCTGCTTCTTCTACCTTCCCCCAAGCCCAAGAGTATCGCATGCCCGGTGAAAAAGTTACACTATCGTGCCAGGCTCCCATAGGCGCTAAGGTAACGGTCAAGCTTGGCGGAAAAACCTATACCATGAAGCCTGCAACGTCCACATCCCCGGGCTCAGGACTTTATGCCACAACCTATACCTATACCCACACCATCCCCACTTATACTGGAACTCCCCGTATCATTGATCTAGGCACACCAACGTATACCCTTAGTTATAAAGGAACCACCAAAACTTTAAAATCCCCTGCCAAAATCGGTGTCATTATGAAGGGCGCTCCCTATTACGCAGAAATAACCGAGGGCGTCGTGGACACCTATGATGCACCTGTCACAGGGAATGGCGCGGCTTACGAGCTCTATAAAGGCATGGTGGAATCTGTTACCGGCATGACGGGAAGCTATGCCCGACTTTCCTCAGGACAGTGGGTCTTTAAGAATAAGGTCAAGCTCTACACAACAAAAACAGCGAGGCAGACCACCATTAAAAAGGCTGGCTATACCGTCGGAGAAAAGTGGGATACCCTTAAACTGGATATCTCTGCTCCCACCACCGCTTATGCGGGTTATGACGGAGTTTCTCTCAAATTCAATGTTTCATCAGCCTCAACAGCAGTACTACCCCAGCTGAGCGATAAGGCACTCTTTTCTAAAATAACGATGACAAAAAAGAATGATGGCGGAACGCTTATTACCCTCACCCCTAAGGCGAATCAGAGGATCGAAGGCTATTACATTGAAAAAACAGCTTCCGGCCTTGAGCTAAAGATCAAGCGGAAGCCCTTACTCAATGGCGATGACGCTCCTTTACTGGGTATTACTATCATGCTTGACCCCGGACATGGTGGAAGTGAATCGGGTGCCGTGGGTCCTCTGGGTATGAAAGCCGCAGAAAAGGATATTAACTTAAAAACATCCCTTAAGCTAAAGAAAAAGCTGGAGACCTTAGGTGCAAAGGTTCTGATGACAAGGACTACCGACACTACCGTATCTCTGGCCGGCCGCTTAACAGCCTCGAGGAATGCAAAACCGGATCTATTCATCTCCATTCATGCCAACAGCATGGCGGATAATGTGGATATATCAAAAATTAACGGTTTCTCAATCTTCTATAGGGAGGCTTTGGCCAAGCCCTTGTCGGATACCCTGTATAACAAGGTTATAAGCGATTTGCAGCGCAACAAGCACGGTGTAAACCAACGTAACTTTTATGTGACCCGCGGGACCTGGACTCCGTCCATCCTCATCGAAAGCGGCTTTGTACCTAATCCGGTTGAATTTGAATGGCTGACGGATGAAAAGGAACAGGCCAAGCTTGTAGATACCCTTTCAACAGCTATAATAAATTACTTTTTGAGCAGATAGTAAAAGAAGCTCATTTTCCATTCCCATGCCCATACGAGCTTTTATAATTAAGAAACTGCGGATCAATATCAAACGCCTTCATTGGTCAGTTATTTGCAACTTGCTAACAGGGCAAAACTGGACTACACTTAGAATAAGAATAGGAAATATGTCCGTTTATCAATTTGTGCTGCACCCACCTCTTGATTTGAATTTAACCATAATCCTATACCAGGAGGCAGTGTTTATGATGATTGACTATCAGAACGGAATTTTTCGCCTGACCACTCAAAACACCAGCTATTGGTTTCAAGTGACCTCCTTCGGACATATCGAGCATCTCTATTACGGTGCCCGCCTAACGGCTCAGCCTCCGGAGGGGCTACGTCTTAAGCGTTCAGCCACAATTGGCAGTGCGGTAGCCTATGACCCGTCCCAGCCTGAGTACGTCTTGGATAATTTATGCCTGGAGTGGTCCGGCATTGGGCGTGGCGATTACCGACACGCGCCCGCTGAGCTTAAAATGCCCGATGGTACCTTTGTCTGTGATTTTGTCTATCAATCCCACCAGATTGTATCAGGCCATATTTCCATGGACACCCTCCCTTCCGCCTATGGCGAAGACGCTGAGTGTGAAACCTTGGTGCTCACCTTGGAGGACATCTCTAATCAAGTGACCCTCCGACTCTATTATACCGTTTACGAAAAGACCAATGTCATCACCCGCCGTGCAGTTCTTGAAAACCATAATCAAAATCCCCTGATTATTCGCCGGCTCATGAGCATGATGGTGGATTTATCAAACAGGAGCTTCAGTCTCATTACTTTTGACGGGGGCTGGATAAAAGAAGGCCACCGCCATGGGCGTCCCTTGGAATATGGTCTATATGTCAATTCTTCCACCACCGGGGCCAGCAGCAACCGTCATAATCCCGGTTTTGTTCTGGCCGAGGCAGGAGCTACCGAACAGCAGGGTGCGGTTTATGGTTTTAACTTAATCTATAGCGGTAACCACTATGGGGCGGTGGAGCTCAGCAACCACCAGATTGCCCGGGTACAACTGGGGATCAACCCCCATTGCTTTGAATGGACCCTCAAGGAAGGCCAGCACTTTGAAACGCCGGAGGCTGTCATGACCTTTAGTGCCAATGGCCTGAATGGGATGAGCCAAAACTTTCACGGCTTTATCAATCAACATATCGTGCGAGGGGAATGGAAAAACAAAGAGCGACCCGTTCTGTTGAATAATTGGGAAGCCCATTTTTTTAAGTTCACCCAGGGCAAGCTTCTGCAATTGGCGCGCAGAGCGAAGCGCCTGGGTATTGAACTGTTTGTTCTGGATGATGGTTGGTTTGGAAAGCGTGATAGCGATACAGCCGGTCTGGGCGATTATAGCGTCAACAAAAGAAAGCTGCCCTTGGGTCTCGCCCACTTTTCAAAGAAAATCCGTAAGATGGGCATGGCCTTCGGACTCTGGTTTGAGCCCGAAATGGTCAATAGGGACAGCGACCTCTTTCGCGCTCATCCTGAGTATGCGGTACAGGTTCCCGGAAAGCAACCCACCCTAGGGCGCAACCAGCTCGTATTGGATCTCTGTAATCCCGAGGTACGGGATTATATCGTCACATCGGTCAGTCATATTTTAGATGAAACAGAAATTGCCTATGTGAAATGGGACATGAACCGGCATATTAGCGATGCCTTTTCTTTTCACCTGGAAAATCAGGGCGAATTTTTCCATCGTTACATAATGGGCCTTTATGATATCCTTGAAAAAATTTTCAGACCCCGCCCCCATATCCTTCTGGAAAGCTGCTCCAGCGGCGGTAATCGGTTTGATTTGGGCATGCTGTGCTATTCACCCCAGATTTGGACTTCCGATGATACCGATCCCATAGAGCGTTTGAAAATTCAAGGCGGATTGTCCACCCTCTATCCCCTCTCCACCATGGGTGCCCATGTATCCAGTGCTCCCCATCAGCAGACCCTTCGTAATACGCCCCTGTCAACACGGTTTAATGTAGCCTGTTTCGGCTGTCTGGGCTATGAAATGGACCTAAAATATCTCTCCCGAGTTGAAAAACGAGAAATAAGGGATCAAATCGCCTTTTATAAGGAGCACCGCAGAACCTTTCAATTCGGTAAGTTCTACCGCCTGCCTGCTCAAAAAATGAATAAAGTCCATTGGCAATGTGTGGCACAGGACGAACAGGAGTCCCTGGCCGGTTTTTTTCAAACCATGGCCACCGCCAGTGAGAGCTATGATTACCTGCCGCTTACGGGGCTTTTCCCTGATGCGCAATACACCCTGAAAACTCGCCCCCAAAGCCTTTTAATAAAAAGGTTTGGCGAGTTGGTCAAGCATATCCTTCCCATTTCTTTAGACCCTGAAGGATGGATTCTGCGCACAGTTAACAAGTACTATTGTCTGAACGACTGTGTGGAAACCTATAAAGGCTACGGAGACCTGCTCATGGCAGGGGTGAAGCTTAATAACCAGTTTATGGGCAGTCATTATAATGCACAAACAAGGCTTTTAGGCGATTTTGGTTCTAATTTATATATCATTGAAAAAACTGATGGATAGAACAGGAGAGATTTTATGAACACCAAATCCAAGCGTAATCTTTATACCTTTGGCTTAGGCACCATCGGGAGGGATATGCTCTATTCACTTGTGAGCATGTATTTGATCTTTTATCTCACAGATATTTTGAGTCTGCCTGATTCCACCCTGTGGTGGCTGACCAGTATTCTTTTAGTCGCCCGTATTTTTGATGCTGTAAACGATCCTATCATGGGTGTTATCGTGGACAATACCCACAGCAGGTTTGGAAAGTTCAAGCCCTGGATCGCCGTCGGCGCCTTACTGACCAGTGTGTTCACCGTGCTGATGTTTACTGATTTTGGCCTTAGGGAAATACCTTTTCTTATCCTGTTTGCTGTTGTCTATCTCCTTTGGGATATCAGCTTTACCGCCAACGACATTGGTTATTGGTCCATGCTTCCCACCTTGAGTATGGATCAGAAGGAACGGGAAAACATTGGTGCTTTTGCTCGTATCTGTGCCAATGTCGGTCTTTTCGCCGTGGTGGTGGGTATCGTCCCAATTACCAAATCCTTGGGCAGCGCTTTTGGCAGCATGGAAAAAGGGTATATGGTCTTTGCCATCATTATTGCAGTCATCATGTGTGCCGGACAGTGCATTACCCTGTTTGGTGTGCGTGAGCTCAAAGGGGTCTTTAAGGCAGAGCAGTCAACCTCTCTCAAAGAGATGTTTTCAATTATCGTGAAAAACGACCAGCTGCTTTATACTGCCATTTCCATGTCCTTGTTCATGATCGGCTATATGACCACCACCAGCTTTGGTCAGTACTACTTCAAATATGCCTATGGTGATGAGGATATGTATTCCATCTTTGCGCTTGTCCTGGGCGTTTCCCAAATCGCAGCCCTTTTGGTCTTCCCCTTATTCAGCAAGCGCTATAGCCGAAAAGCACTTTATGCCGGTTCCACCGTCTTAGTTGTTCTGGGTTATGTGATCTTTTTCTTCTCCCCAATGAATATGTTGTTTATTGGTGCATCAGGCGTTCTCATTTTTGTGGGTCAGGCCTTTATTCAGCTTCTAATGCTCATGTTCCTCACTGATACCATTGAATATGGACAATGGAAGCTGGGTAAGCGCAACGACAGTGTCACCCTTTCCCTGCAGCCCTTTATCAATAAAATAGGCGGGGCCGTTGCCAGCGGCATCGTGGGCTCCACCGTCATTCTCTCGGGTATTAGCAGGGCTCAGACACCCGCAGATGTAAAGCCCGAGGGTCTGCTTCTAATGAAAGTAGCGATGCTGGCACTGCCCCTCTTGTCCATCCTAGCGGGCTATCTCATTTATAAATACAAATTCAAAATCGACGCCAAGATGTATGAGTCCATTCTCGCAGATTTACAGGCGAGAGGCGACATTAATCTCAAAGAAAATTAAGCCCTTCAGTTGGTTGAATTAGGATGAGCCCCTTATTGTAAAACATCCAAACCTATTACATAAACCAAGAACCTTTGCTTATACACCCCTAAAACACAACAAAGGCAGATAGTCAGAAGCCTATCTGCCTTTATCATGTTTTACGGCTTGTTGTGCGAAGCGAGCTTCGCACTATAAAAGCGTTTATTGATTCTATGGCCTATTCGTAGTCAATGACACTGGCCCATTTTAGCAGGAATTCCCTTTCCTCCGGCTTGCCCTTCACCAGCTGGGAAGCGGCCACAATGGGCAACCACTGCTGGACATACTGCTTGGCTGTATCACTTTTTTTGCAAAAACAATTCAGATATAATTCAGCCATCTTAGTATTACCGGACAGAGAAAAGAGTAAGTAAGTTCTGGCCGTATCCGCACTGGCGTTGCCCTGGGTGGCGTGGGACCAGTCAATAATGTAATCCACGCCATCCTCACCGCAAATGATATTGCTGGGATTAAAATCGCCATGGCAAATCTTTGTGTGCTTGGGCATACTCTCCAAACGGGTGTGTAGTTCGTATCGGGTGGTGGCGTCCAAACCGGATTCTGATATCTTGCGATTCATTTTGTCTCTTAGCTTATTCAGCAACGGTGCTTTCTTATTATGTATCATTAGCTGTATGTCCACGAAGCGCTCCATGTACTCGTCCAGATTCTGAGGATTTTCCTCCAGAAGCTGCGCCAAGGTTTTTCCTTTGATGAACTCTGTGACAATAGCCCATTTTCCATCAATTTTTGTGACTTCCAGCACTTTGGCTACCGGCAATCCGGCCTCCTCAACTCTGGCCTGATTAAGTGCTTCATTAAGCACATCAGACTTCGAATAGTCCTGATTAAAGACCTTGATGGCCATGCCTCCATCCTTGTACACCGTTTTAGTCGCTCTAACCGCAATAATTTCCTCCAGTTTCATTGTCGGCCTCCTTTATTCTCCGTAGTAGGCTCTTAAATACATCTCCTTGAGTTCACTCATTAAGGGATATCGGGGGTTGGCACCGGTACATTGGTCGTCAAATGCTTGATCAACCATTTCGTCAAGTCTATCAAGGAAGTCTTTTTCATCTATTTCATAGTCACGGATGGTCTTTTTAATGCCAACCCGCTCCTTGAGCTGATCAATGGCCTTGATAAGATTTTCAAGCTTCTCGGTATTGTTTTTGCCTTTAAGTCCCAGGTAATCTGCAATTTCAGCATACCTAGCCAAGGTATGAGGGTGATCATACTGGGAGAAGGTTCCCATTTTTGTGGGTGCTTCCGATGCATTAAACCTGATAACCTCATTAATCATTAGGGCATTGGCTATACCATGGGGCAGGTGGTGGAAGGCTCCCAGCTTATGGGCCATGGAATGGCAGATACCCAGGAACGCGTTGGCAAAAGCCATACCCGCTATGGTTGATGCATTGGCCATCTTTTCTCTGGCTTCCGGATCGGATGCACCGTTTTCATAGGCTTTAGGTAAGTATTCAAAGATGATTTTCAATGCTTTAAGTGCCAGTCCATCGGTGTAATCTGTTGCCAGCATGGCGGCATAAGCTTCAAGGGCATGAGTCATTGCGTCAATACCTGATGCGGCTGTAAGTCCTCTGGGCATGTTCATCATCAAATCGGCATCGATGATAGCCATGTCGGGCATCAATTCATAGTCAGCAAGGGGGTACTTAATACCGGTCTGTTCATCAGTAATAACTGCAAACGGTGTAACCTCGGAGCCTGTACCAGCGGATGTAGGAACTGCGATAAAGTAGGCCTTTTCACCCATTTTAGGGAAGGTGTAAACACGTTTGCGGATATCGACGAAACGCATGGCCATATCCATGAAGTCGACCTCTGGATGCTCATACATCACCCACATGATCTTTGCAGCGTCCATTGCAGAGCCGCCGCCAAGAGCGATGATACAATCGGGCTTAAACGCGTTCATTGCTGCAGCCCCATTTTTTGCACATTCGAGAGAAGGATCGGGTGCTACCTCAAAGAAGGTCGTATGGCTGATGCCCATTTCTTCTAATTTATCTGTAACAGCCTTTGTGTAGCCGTTATTATAAAGGAATGAATCGGTTACAATAAACGCTTTTTTCTTGCCCAATACATTTTTAAGCTCGTCAAGGGCAATCGGCAGACAGCCTCTCTTTAAGTATACCTTATCCGGCGTTCTGAACCAAAGCATATTTTCTTTCCTTTCTGCAACTGTTTTTATATTGATAAGCTGATGGACACCAACATTATCAGATACCGAGTTGCCGCCCCATGAGCCACAGCCCAAGGTAAGAGAAGGGGCCAGCTTAAAGTTGTACAAGTCCCCGATACCGCCAAACGATGAAGGTGTATTGACCAGAATACGACAGGCTTTCATCCGTGCTGTATAGGCATCCAGCTTAGCTTTCTCCGTCGTGACATTGAGATAAGCGGAAGCAGTGTGGCCGTATCCGCCATCTTCAACCAAACGCTCAGCCTTATCAAGGGCTTCATCAAAGGTTTTGACCCTGTACATGGCCAGAACCGGGGAGAGCTTTTCATGGGCGAACTCCTCTGTAAGCTCAACACTATCCACTTCACCGATGAGTATCTTTGTATTTTCAGGAACCTTTACATCAGCCAGTGCAGCAATTTTGAAAGCGGACTGACCTACGATTTTGGCATTGAGGGCTCCGTTGATAATAATGGTCTTGCGAACCTTTTCAAGCTCCTTTTCATCTAGGAAGTAACAGCCACGATTAGTAAACTCTTTTTTCACCTTGTTGTAGATGTCGTCAAGTACAATAACGGATTGCTCAGAAGCACAAATCATACCGTTATCAAAGGTTTTAGAATGAATAACGGAGCTTACAGCCAGCAAAATATCAGCAGAAGAATCAATAATGGCGGGTGTATTACCAGGTCCTACACCAATGGCCGGCTTGCCTGATGAATATGCTGCTTTAACCATGCCGGGACCGCCGGTAGCCAAAATAAGATCGGCCTCTTTCATGACAAGGTTGGTCATCTCAAGTGAAGGCACATCAATCCAGTCAATGATTCCTTCAGGTGCACCTGCGGCAACAGCAGCCTCCAAAACAATCTTTGCTGCAGCAATGGTAGAATTTTTAGCTCTTGGATGAGGGCTAATGATAATACCGTTTCTGGTCTTGAGGGCAATAAGCGTTTTGAAAATCGCAGTTGAGGTGGGGTTGGTTGTAGGAATAACGGCTGCAATAACCCCAACAGGCTCCGCAATTTTCTTAATGCCAAATTCCTTATCCTCTTCTAAAACGCCACAGGTTTTTGTGTTTTTATAAGCGTTGTATATATATTCGGCAGCATAATGGTTCTTGATGACCTTATCTTCAACAATACCCATTCCGGTTTCACTAACGGCCATTTTAGCTAAGGGAATACGTTCTTTATTAGCAGCTGTTGCAGCGGCTAAAAAGATTTTATCCACTTGCTCCTGAGTGTACGTTGAAAAGATTTTCTGGGCTTCCTTAATTTTCGCCATCGCCATTTCAAGCTTTTCAACACTATCGATGATTTGATAATTTTTGTTGCTGTCCATAGAGGTTCCTCCCTTATTCATCATCATAATTCATGTCCCTCGTAATTGTTAAAAAATTAACATAAAGTATTAAAAAAATTCGCCTTCCCGGCTCCTTCATGCTCAATGTTAATTAATTAACGTTAATTATTTAACAATATTAGTTTACCATGTTTTTCTTTCCGTTTGCTATTGTTTTATTCACCAATTGTTAATACTTTAACACACTTTCTTTTATGCATTTCTAACAGTAGCTAGGAGTCAAGGGGACGGCTCTCTAAGTCAAGGGGACGGTTCTCTGACTCCTTCTTGGAGTCAGAGAACCGTCCCCTTGACTTACCGTCCCCTTGACTTATTGACTTACTCCAGTATAATGACCCATGGGCCGATTGTGGCACATTCTACACCAAATTTCAGGCGAATCTTTTTTGTAGTCTCCATGTCATCGAATACGGTAATGGAGTAACCTCCTGGCTTGTCAGCCCAAAACTCGGCATAGGTGCTTTGAGATATCATAGCATAGTCAATCATACTATCAGGCACTTCGACGTCCGGTAACACCCTGAGCACTCGCTCCCTTGTGTTTGCCCCAGCCCTATAGCTTGCATCAAGCTTAATACCCTGGAATGCTTTAAATTCTTCCGGCATTAGGGGATCATCAGCAGACATAAGGGTTACCTTTTCCAGGGTAAGAATACCCTCTCCCAGCCGCCATTCCTTATTTAATACTTTATCCTTACCCACTTTGGGCATGGCGATTTTAATATCATCTTCATCATATACGCGGTTATAGATGATTTGGGGGAGTACCAGCTTGAGCTCTGTTTTTTCTTCCGGAACCACAAAATAAAAGCAGTTCGAATTACTG
>JAEYPI010000067.1 GCA_023410885.1 Bacillota bacterium | reverse complement strand
TAGGCATTGTTGTTGATGTGAATTTTCTGATATCGCTTGTAAGGCCGGACAGATAAATACCTCGAGTTTCTTTGCTATGCTGACATAGAAAAGAAATATCAGAAATAATCCATCCCATCAAAAGCAGAAGGGGATTGTTTCAAAATGAGAAATCATTTTTGAGATGAGCCCCTTTTTTATTGTCGCTTTCATATCCTTCATTGGTTATTACATTCTTTTAATGAGTAAAGAAAGCCCCGATTAAACCCAATCGATCTTAATACGTCAAATAGGATTGAGAGGCCAAAGCTTTCTAATATTTTATTAACGCAATGATTTCTTTTAATGGCTGAAATAGCCGATAATGATAAATGAGGATGAATTATGACAAAATAAATGTAAAATCATCACAAATGATGGAACCATATGATAAAATATGGATAGAATCCAAATGAAAAGGAGAATACGAATGATGAAGAACACGAAAAGGATACTTACTATTTTTCTGCTCATTGCTTTAGTACTAACCAGCGCTTTATCAGTCAATGTTCTTGCGGCCGAAAAAACATCACAGGAGAAGGCTGAAGCGTTAAATACCGTCAAAGTTTTAACCGGTGTAAACGGGGAATATAATTTAAGCAGTCAGCTTCGTAGAAGCGAGGCCGTTACATTTATTGTCCGTTTGATTGGAAAAGCAGATTATGTTATACAGCATAAGGCTCAATACAGTTTAACTCCCTTTTCCGATGTCCCCTCAAATCAATGGTACGCGCCTTATATAGGGTATAGCGTTGAAAATGGCATCATTTCTACCGGATCAAAAGAGTTCAAGCCCAACGACTATATCTCGGACAAGGATTTTATAAAGCTAGTCCTAAGTGCACTGGACTACAGGGAAGGTGTAGACTTTACTTCGGATAATGTCTTTGATAAAGCCAGAGAGATTGGTCTTACAACCCTCACCTATTATGTCAACCACATAAACCGTGATATCATCACCACTAGAGAAAGTGCGGTTAATATCCTTTATACAGCCCTTTCACTCAAGGTGCGCACCGGTGAAAAAATATTATGTCAAAAGTTAAAAGACGAAGGAGTTGTTACAAGAAGGCAGCTGACGTCGTTAGGCTTTATCGAGGATACCATTGTCACAAACATACTTGAAATTAACACCTTGGATCTGAACAAGTTGGAAATCAAGCTCAATGAAAACATTACATTTGCTTCAGGTGTTAAGATATATCCCAAAGATAATGCTTTAGCAGCGCTTAATTGCAGCATTGAGCTAATATCAGGGGATACCCTTATTATTAAAACAGAAACCATGGATGAAAAGACGGAATATACGCTTGAATTGACAGGGGTATGGGATGAAAAAGAAAATGTTGTTGACAAATTGTTAAAGAACTTTAAAGGCTTTGAATCAAGAGAGGTCAACTCAGACTTTTTCCGCATTAGGAAAATTGAGCCTGTCAACGGAAGAAGCCTCAAGGTCTATTTTACTCAACCTATTAGTATAAACAGCGAGATATGCTTATATTACTCTATTTTGAAGGGGGATACAGTCATTGCCGATGGTAAGCAGGGCCATATTAATGCAAGTCTTATAAGTGCCGAGGATAATGCGGTCTTGCTAACTCTTAACAATGGCGCTCTGACCGCAGATACCTTATATACCCTCAATATTGAAGGCAGCATGATGAGCGGCTACGGTGTCAGAATGAATAATGGCCTTGGCGATAGCATGAAATTTGTCGCTGTTGATAAAGGAGCTTCCAAGTTTGAATTGAAACAAATAACCGCGGTTGATAAGAAAACCATATTCTTAAAGTTTAGCAAGGAAGTTAACACCTTTTTGGCCGAGCAAGTCTTTAACTTCTACCTGACCGACGAAGGAAATACACCCATCCGTATCGTCAGTACAGCCGTTGATCCTATCAGAACCGGTGTTTATTTAAGCCTTGAGAAGGAAATGACCAAGGATAAAAAATATATTCTTACCATTAATAATATAAACGACGCTACAAAACAAGAGTATATTACAGAAGAAAGATTCTCATTTAAGGCGGAGTATGGCACAACAGACTCTACAATAATTAATAAAATAAATGTGATTGATAGCCAGACCATTGAGTTTACTTTCAGTAAGCCATTAAATGAAGCTGCGGCCATCAAGCTATCAAACTATACTATTAATCGCTGGGGCGTTTATTCAGGGATCAGCCCGGACAAAGTGCTCTATGACCCGGCCAGCAATAGGGTGAAGCTGTTTTTATCCAAGAACAACAGTCTTTCAGGTCAAAACGACTATGAGATAAAATTGGACAGCAGTATGAAGGATTATCTGGGCAACAGTATCAATACTTCCGGAATAAGATTTTCCGGGTCAAGCAAACAAAGAGAAGACATCGCCATTGAAAGCATTGCACCCCTATCTACCGATGCTGTTAAAGTGACTTTTACAAAAGAAATTGCATTTACTGCATCCAACCTTGTTCCATCAAATTATACATTGGAATACATGTATGACAGGTTTACCATTAAAAAAGTTCCCATCAGAATTCTTTACGTTAATGAAAAAACACTGGTACTGAAATTTGACGTACTTGAGTACGATCTATCCTATAAACTAAAAATAGCAGAGCTGTTGGATTACACGGGAAACATCACCAAGGGTAGAGAAAAGGTTTTCGAGCTTGGAAAATAGAAGAATAATATAGAATCATGCAAATAGAGGGCGTAAGCCCTCTATTTGTGTTAAAAGGGTTTTGACACATAATAGTATTGTAATATTCATAAAATGCAAGAGATAAACGAATATGTAAGTATCCATATTAACAGCAGCAAAAAAATCCTACTATTAACAGAAGAGGGGTTTTCAAATTCTGTAACCGAATCAATAGCAAACGGGATTGGTAGCTATGCTGAAGGATTGAATGAAAATTTGAACAAATAGTGGGGATGGAGCTTATGAAAAAAATATTCTTTATTATTGTTAGGCCAACTCTCCTAAACAAGATTTTAGCCATTTTGGTTGTCTTAATAGTAAGTTTTACATTTATCTTTTCAGGAAGTGCTCTATACAATGATGCCAAGTCCATTTTTTCTGAAGATGAAAATACCCAAGAAAAGCCTACTGAAGCACAGCTTGCTATAATAATAGATGATTTTGGTTCCACAAAAGAGGGTGTGGCCGAGATTATGACAATAAAGGAGCATTTGACCTTTGCGGTAATACCCTTCCTTAGTTATTCTGAAGCAAATGCAATACAGGCTCATGAAAAGGGCTTTGAGATTATTGTGCACTTGCCAATGGAACCAATAAAGGGCAAACGCAGCTGGCTCGGGCCAAAACCTATCTTATCCGGAATGGGTTATGAGGAAGTAAGGGGAATTGTAAAGGAATCCATGGATAATGTCCCCTTTGCAGTAGGTGCGAACATACATATGGGCTCTAAGGCAAGTAGTGAGGAGGTTATTATGTCTGCTGTACTAGACGAGATCAGAGAGAGGAATCTATACTTCCTTGATAGCCGTACTGCACCTAGACCGGTAGCAAAAGACATAGCTCAAAAAATAGAGGTAGTATGTTTTGAAAGAGACGTTTTTTTAGATGGTCAGAAGCCAAAGTCTTTTGTTAAAAAGCGTTTAAGGCAGGCAGGGGATCTAGCGTTAAAAAAGGGCCAAGCAATAGCGATAGGGCATGTGGGTATAGAAGGAGGAAAAGTGACGGCTGAAGCCATAATTGATATGCTCCCTGAATTTGAAAGGGACAACATAAAGCTTGTGTTTCTATCTGAACTACACTGATCCTGTCCAAGATGTCTGTTTTGCAGTTGGATAGCATATGCTTTAAGTGTTACAGACATAAACCAAAGGGAAGACATATGGTAATCAGAATCAAGCCTAAAGTTCTTATAGCAGTTCTACTTGCAGTTGTCATCATTCAATTGTCTATATTACTGGCAAAAAGCTTTTATGTAAGATCCGTTAATGGGGATTCGGAAGAAAAGATTGCCGTTCCTATCATCTTGTATCACAGTATATTAACAAAGGATAAGGCTATAGACAAATATACCGTCAGCCCTGATAAACTTGAAAGCGATTTAAAGTATATTAGAGATAATGGGTATACAACTATATTTATGAGCGATCTGATTGATTACGTTTATGATGGCAAAACTCTTCCGGTTAAACCTGTGATTCTCACATTTGATGACGGTTATCTCAACAACTATACCTATGCCTACCCTTTACTTTTGAAGTATGAGATGAAAGCTGTTTTATCAATAATAGGCTCTTATGTGGATCTGTTCACGAATGAGAAAAGTGATAATCTGGTTTATTCACATGTTGACTGGGATCAAGTTAACGAACTGATAGAATCAGGCTGTTTCGAAATGCAAAATCATACCTATGGCTTACATACGAGAAAGAATGGAAGGGTAGGCGCGAAGATTAAAAAAGGAGAGGCTCTCGAGCATTATGAAAAAATATTATCTGCTGATATTGGAGAGTTCCAACGTCTGATTACAGAAAAAACTGGGCATACACCCAATACTTTTGTGTATCCCTATGGAGAAGTAAGTAAAGAGTCCGTGCCTATCTTAAAGAACATGGGTTTTAAAGCAAGTTTCTCTACCTACGGGGGTGTCAATTACCTGACACGAGACCCGGATATGCTTTTTGGATTAAAGCGCAACGACCGTTCACGGGGAGCTTCGAGTAAATCATTTTTTACTGGTATATACAAAAAGTAAGTGGGTATGCAAGTGCGTTCCGCACTCTGTTAGTGAGTTCCAAGAACCTTGCTGTGTTTAAAATAAAGAAGAAGCTTGAAAGGCCATGGGCTGTTAGGCCATCCAAGCTTCTTCTTTTATCGATGAGGGAGGGTATGAGGTGTGTTCCCTGTGGAACACACCTCTTTGGCTGGGTCGAGAATTGTGGTGCGCTGTGCGCACCTCTCTTAAAGGTAACCCCTTGTTGCTCATGCCGGAACGCATTGTGAAGGCAATTACCGGAGGGCCTTAGAAATACTTTTTCTTTCCCATGGTTTCTTGTACAATTCGGAGGGCTTCGCCGAAACGTTGATAGTGAACGACTTCACGCTCTCTTAAGAAACGCAGGGGATCAATGACATCGGGGTCATCGGCCATATGAATAAGGTATTCATAGGTTGCTTTAGCCTTTTGTTCTGCTGCCAGGTCTTCGTTTAGGTTTGCAATGGGATCTTCCATTGATTCAATATAGGCGGCAGTAAAAGGAACACCGTTGGAATCGGAGGGATAAACACCCCGCCCATGGATAGCGTACATGGTATCAACATGAAGCTTCTCCAGTTCTTCGGGTGGTACCTTGTCCATTAATTGGTGAACCATTGATCCGATCATTTCAAGATGTGCAAGTTCTTCGGTTCCAATATCATTCAGAATAGCCTTGGTTTCCTTATTGGGCATGGAAAATCTTTGACTCAGATAGCGTAAGGATGCGGCCAATTCTCCGTTAGGCCCGCCGTATTGGGTAAGTATGTTCACAGCCATTCTTGGATCTGTTTTACTGATCTTAATCGGATATTGTGTTTTTTTCTCATAAATCCACATTGTTCATACCTCCTCTATAATCCCAAGGCCACGGATCATTAATCCACTGCCAGCAGGTGGTGTTAGGCAGGTATCGGGCAGTCAAAGGCCCGAATTTGCTCTGGTATTGCCGCCTAAGGTTTTCGGACTGATCCAGGGCCATTCTGTAGTCCCGGAGGGCATTATCATCAGAAGGGTGTGTATCTAGAAATAGCTGTAGATCATAAAGAGCAAAATCGTATGCCATGATTTGCTCTAGTAGGGTTGTCTGTTCGTCCACGTCAAAACACCTCCATACTATTACTTAACGAGTTCCGGGAAAACGGTACCTTTTCGTAAAGCTTCCTGAGCCGGCATTATTCTGCTATAGAGCTGATATGGCACATAGGCATTAGCCAGTTCAGGCTTCATAGGCATAACTGGGATCAGAATGGGTTCACCGGTACAATTGTTTCCTGTATAGATAGAAACGAGATTTAAATTCTCCATCATAAAGAAGCCTCCATGCTTGTTTCTTTTACATACTATGTACAAGCGTGAAGTTTTGTGAAGGTGATTAATCAGCGTTTGTCCTCATAAAGCAAGCGGTACTCTAAAGCGGTGATATTGTGGATTCTTTTAAAGAGTCTACAAAAATTGCCAACATCCATAAAGCCAGTTCTGGCACACACCTCTTTAATAGACAGACGAGTTGTGGCGAGCAGCTTCTTAGCCTCTAGAATTCGTTTCGCCTGAAGGAATTGATAAGGAGTCTGGTGAGTCAGTTCCTTAAAGACAACATGCATGCGTGGAACGCTGATATCTGCTACTCTTGCCAATAAACCTATATTTATATCCTCATGATAATGATTGTCAATGAAGCCGATTACCCGCTGAATCTCATCCTCACGTTTATTACTAGGAGGAAGTTTAAGCTCAGTTTTTCTGCAATGCCAATATAACTGACCGAAGATGTAATAGGATAGCTTCTCCATATCTCTGGTTTCACTGTGATATTCGGTAAGGACATCATCTATAAAGGTTTTGAAAGTGAATTTGTCATCCCACCTGCTTACGGCTTGAACCATGGGCTTATGTCCAGTGTTTAAAGTGATCACTATGCATTCATAAGGGTTTTCAAAGTCATTAAGATAGATTGTTTGATCTCCGGGGGCATGCCAAAGTAAGGTTCCTGGCTGTGCCTCTATTATCTTGCCTTCATACTCAAAAAAACCCCTGCCTGCTATGAGAACCTCAATATCCTGCTGTCCTTCGGGAATAATCCTCGGCAGCGGATTACTGCCATAAGGTGCTTTAAAATACCAGACAAAGGAAACCTCAGGAATCTTTAGCATTACGATTACCTCATAAACAATATTTTTTGACAATTTACTGAATTAAAATAGAGTAATATTATATAGCTATTAATATTATACAACAATATAAGTTTTAATTTTAATTATTTGTGAGGTGCGAAAATGGTGTATTTGGAAGAAGCTAAAAAGATTCTGGCATCCATGAGTTTGTCAGAGAAAATAGGGCAAATGAACCTTGGCCTCGTGACAAAAGATAATTATTCAGAAATGCTTGAAGCTATTGGACAGGGCAAGTATGGTGCCTACCTGTCCTATGAAGATATCAACGATGACCCGGAAATTCATAAGAAGCTTATGGACGCAAGCCGGAGTAGTTCTTCGGGTATACCAGTTCTCTACGGAAAAGATGTCATACACGGACATTGGACAGTGTTCCCCATTGGCTTGGGAATGGCGGCGAGCTTTAATCCACAAATAGTAGAAGAGGCTTGCGAGCTAACGGCCTATGAAGCAAATTCAGAGGGGATATTCTGGACCTTCTCTCCCATGATGGATATTGCACGTGATCCCCGTTGGGGCCGTATAGCAGAAGGCTTCGGTGAGGATCCCTATTTAGCCTCACGTATGGCAGAAGCTGCAGTTTGGGGATTTCAGGGCAGAAACCCTGACGATCTTAAAAATCCTGGCAGGATCCTGTCCTGCCCCAAGCATTTTATTGGATATGGTGCTTGTGAGGGTGGTAGAGATGCCAATACGGTTGAAATATCCCAAAATACGCTTCTCAATATCTATTTTCCTCCTTTTCTGGCTGCCATGAAGGCTGGAGCCGGAAGCATCATGTCCGGCTATCACGATTTGAATGGTGAGCCTGTATCGGCAAGCCATTACATACTGACTACCCTCGCAAAGCAAATGGGAGGATTGGATGGTTTCATTGTCAGTGATTATGCAACCACCTCTTATCTTTGCCAATATCGCTATGCGGAGGATAAAAAGCAGGCTGTCGCACTGGCTGCAAACACCGGTCTTGACATGGATATGTGCTCCTTCTGCTTTGAGGAGTATTTGGAAGACCTGGTCAGAGAAGGTATTGTTTCGGAAGAAAGAATTGATGATGCGGTTCTTCGTATTCTGTCGGTCAAGCTGAGGCTTGATCTGTGGAAGCGGGAGGTTGGAGCTTTAGGCAACAAAAGCCTGTTCAAATTGTCCGAGGATTCCTTTGAGCTCGCTGTTGAAGCGGCCCGTCAGGCCTCGGTTCTCCTTGTAAACAAGGAGTCCACTCTACCGCTTTCCAAGGCTGTCAAAAAACTCTATGTAGCTGGGCCTTTTGCTAAAGCCACCAAGGATCTCTTTGGCTGTTGGTGTCTGGATGGTGTAGAACATGTGGTAACCCCCCTATATGAGGTTTTAAAGAACAAATTGACAGATGTTGAGCTTAAGCTCGGAGAGGACGGATTCTCGGACCGGGCTTCCGCAAACTCATTATTCTATGATACCGTTCTCTATCTTGCAGGAGAAAGCTCGGATCGATCCGGTGAACGAAACAATATCTCCCACCTGGGCTTGCCGGAAGGCCAGGAGGAACAGATTATATCGTTTACAAACCAGGGTAAGAAAGTTATACTGGTGGTTATCGCGGGCAGACCCTTAAGTCTTGCCAGGATTCTGCCTTATGTATCGGCCGTTTTGTATGTCTTCCATCCCGGTACCGGGGGAGCAGAGGCTGTTGCGCGGATTCTGACAGGGGAGGCTGAGCCGGGTGGTCGTCTTCCTGTTACCATACCTCGATCCGAAGGCCAGATACCCCTTTACTACAATTCAATACAGACCAGGAAAGACAGGCCCGCGCATCTACGATATCTTGACATGTCGGAGAAGCCCCTCTTCAGCTTTGGTTATGGATTGACCTATACCACCTTTGATATCACGGATATTAAAATTGACCGGTCAGAGATCGCCAAGGATGAGTCCATCAGATCCACTGTGCAAGTGAGAAATACAGGCGACAGAACCGGAGAAGCGGTTGTTCAATGCTATATACAGGATTGCGTTTCTTCACCCCTTCGACCCGTGCAGGAGTTAAAAGGCTTTAAGCGCGTGATGCTGGAACCATCGGAATCCAAGGAGGTTGAATTCATTTTGGGACCGGAGGAACTGGGCTTCTTTAATTGTGAAGGGGATTGGATTGTTGAGCCAGGACGTTTTATGATTTTTATCGGACTTGATGCGGAGCACACCGTGAAGGCGGAGTTCGCGGTAGTAAAAGGATGACCATAACATTTTTGTTTCCAGCGCGGATATTATTCCCCTATAGAAAGTGTCCACATAGGATAGACTAAATACGAGACCTAATGGAGTTGAAGCACCGTCGTAATGTTAACGCGGTGCCTTTAACTATTTTGAAGGTGCAAAAATCAATTAACCAATCTAAAGAAAAGTATCGGTTTACTTGCCGAATGAATATGAATATAGGATAATAGGGACAATGGTAAAATGTGTGGTAAGGAGTAGTGCAATGGCAGATCAAGAAATTCAGATTAATATAAACGGCCAGAATTTACGGGTTGAAAAAGGGACGAAGCTTGAAGAACTGGTAAAGGGAGAAAGAGGAAAGAAGGATTCCCTTATTGTGGCGGCTTGTGTCGATAATGAGGTTAAGGAGCTGACCTATTCCATTGACCATGAATGCACCGTCAACTTCGTGGACTTAACCAGTGAGGACGGCATCCGCATTTACCAAAAAAGCTTGGTGTTTTTGCTGATCAAAGCTGTTCATGATTTGCTTCCGGGTAAAGAGGTCGAGATACGACATTCGGTCAGCAGGGGCCTTTTCTTTGAAATTCTGGACTATCAGGTCACTTCTTCGGATGTGGAGCGGATTGAAGCACGCATGCAAGAGCTTGTTAAAATGAATAAGAAATTTTTGAAGGTTATTGTCTCAATTGAGGATGCCCGGAAAATTTTCTTGAAGCGGGGAAGGGAAGACCGATACCGTGCCATTGAATACCGTGAAAAGGATTATGTTTCCCTCTATATCTTTGATGATATTGAAGATTATTTCTATGGCTATATGGTGCCCAGTTCAGGCTATCTTACTCTTTTCAAGCTGGAACCCGACAATGGCGGATTGGTTCTGGTTATGCCCAAGAAGGAAAATCCTAACCAGCTTCCGGACGTACCCATCCCGAGAAAGCTCTTTAATATTTTTACGGAATACAGAAACTGGATCAATATTCTAGGTGTTGAAGACGTAGGAAAACTCAATGATACAGTGGATACAGGCCGGATAAATGAGCTTGTACTGATAGCGGAAGCGCTTCATGAGAAGAAGATAGCAAGCATCGCCGACAGGATTAAAAATCATCAGCCACAGAAAAAGGTTATCTTGATTGCGGGGCCTTCCTCTTCGGGTAAAACAACATTTGCCCAGCGGCTGTCCATCCAGCTTAGGGTAAATGGTCTGGTTCCGCTTAATATTTCGGTTGATGACTATTTTGTTGACAAAACACGTACCCCCCTGGATGAAGAAGGAAAGCCCGACTATGAATCTCTGGAGACCGTTGACCTGGAGCTCTTCAACAAAGACCTCAATACCCTTATATCAGGGGGAGAGATTGACCTTCCTTCCTTTAATTTCCTTACGGGTACAAGGGAGTACCGGGGCCAGAAGATGCAGCTTAAGGAAGGTCAGGTCTTGGTCATAGAAGGAATACATGCACTTAATCCAAAGCTCACCAGTGAGGTTAACGAGGAAAACAAATTTAAAATCTACATCAGTGCCATTACGTCCATGCGTATTGACATGCACAATCGTATCCCGACTACGGATCTGCGCCTAATAAGACGCATGGTTCGGGACAATCGGTATAGGGGAACGCCGGCACCTAAGACCATTGAGTTGTGGCCCAATGTCAGAAGGGGTGAGGAGCGAAACATCTTTCCTTTCCAGGAAGAAGCGGACGCCATGTTCAATTCCTCACTGATCTATGAGTTGTTGATGCTAAAGCCTCTGGCCGTACCCTTGCTGCAGGAAATTACGAGGGATATGCCCCAGTACTCCGAGGCCCGTCGGTTGATTGAGTTTTTGAGCTATTTCCTCCCGGCTCCCATGGATCAGGTGCCACCCAACTCCATTTTAAGAGAGTTTATAGGCGGATCGGTATTTCACTAGACAAAAGATTCGTGCAAAATAAAAAGGACACTT
>JAEYPI010000055.1 GCA_023410885.1 Bacillota bacterium | reverse complement strand
ATCCATTGTTATCCCAATACTTGAATGCCCAAGTCTTTCAGCTGCTACTTTAGCAGGAATATTCTGTTTTAACATAAGTGTCGCGTTTGTATGCCTAAGATCATGAAACCTAAAATGCTCTATTTCCTTCTCTTTAAGAGATCTCTCAAAGAGATGACTAAAATATGATGGATTTATTGGAGAACCGTCTTTATAACAGATGACTAAATTATTATCCTTATAAGCTTTTCCTAAAAATGATTTTATTTCATCCTGCTTTACCCTTAGATTTCGGAGCTCTCCAATAATGAAATCTGGAACGGATATCATCCGGTTGCTATTTTCAGTTTTAGGGCTGCAAAAAAGAATTGTCCCTTTAGTTGGTATCAACGATCTTTCAATGTGTACCGTTGAACTTTTGAAATCTATGTCATTCCATTTCAGGCCAAGGACTTCTCCCCTTCTTAAGCCTAAACCTACTGCTAATAAAACTGCTAAATATATGTCTGAATCTTTCAATGCTAGTAGAAGCCTTTTAACCTCATTCTCATTTAAGTATTTAGGTTTAAACTTTCTAGTCTTTGGAAGCTCTACGCAATCAGCTACATTCCTTGAAATCATTTGAATCTTAAGAGCATGTTCAAGTGCTTCTCGTAGATTTCTGTGAATATATAGTATCGATTTAGCTGAGAGTCCACCTTTTTTATCAAGTCTTCCGTTTAAATACTTTGCATTATAAAACTGTTGAATATGGATTGGTTGTAGCTTTTGAAGCTTTATATCTCCTATAGCTGGAATAATATGCTTTTCAACATTAACTCTGTAACCATCAACAGTTTTAGGAGCTAGGTTCTTCTCGACATAGTTCTTCATATATTAGCCAACTTCAGACTGGTAAATCAAAGCCACCTTCTGATGAAGTAACTGAAGCAATCGCTAAAATATGCAATGAAGATCCAAGCCACCTTATTCTAGAAGCATATTTAGAGAAATCACCCAAAATAATAACTAACTATTTTCAAGGCCTTCTTGATGAACATATTAAACAACAAAAAGATATTGCTAATAAAGTTCTTAATGAATCTGAACGCAAAGCATTTATTGAAGCTATTAACACTACTACAATTTCAGATTATTTTCTTAAACTAACTTATGAGGGCAACTATAATTATAAAAATGAAGATGATATTATTATTATTCTAGCGGATAATGCTATGGATCCAATACTACCTGAAGGAAGTCAAGTATTTATTAAAAAGAAAGAATCATATATAGAGGGCGATAATGTTGCAGTAATCTTTAATGATAACCCAGATAATATTACAGTCCGGCAACTATTATATGCATATACAACTCGAAATGAAGAAAGTAAGATTGAATGTTTGGAACCTTATAATAAAAATCCTTGGGATAATTATAAAAGCATTATTTATGATCCAACTTCAATGCATATAATAGGAGTCGTTTATAAAGCAATTGTGCATTTTAAGCAATAATGGAGAACAGGACGGCATGGATAAACCGAGCCGTCCTGTTCTTATTCTTGTGTGATACAAAAACTAAGCTGCAGCTGAGATCCTCGACATAATCACGTACTACGAAATTTTGAAACTCTGCTTTTTACATCTCTTCTAAAAATACTGTAAAGTATCTTTATATCTAGCCTATCTAATCTCTTATAAATGCAGTAAGGACATATATTAATTATCTTTTTAATTCTTGGCCCTTTACAACCATAATTGATAGTACTTATCTGTCCAGTACACGAAGAACATTTCTTAAGAAGGAAATTAATTAGAATTTTTCTTATCACAAATACTCCTTTATACTTCTTCTGTTTATAGTGAGACTCTCGTCGGGGTTACTTAGACCCGACGAAAATTCATCCTGCCACCCCCTCCTGCATCGGGGCCCCCATATTGCACATTTAAAAATGCCGGCTTATCATTATCCTTAGTTGTTTTTCCGGCCCTGCCGCACATGGCGGCTTGGGCCGGATATAAGATAATAACAAAAAATCGCCAAACTCATCCTACCTCGTTTATTTTGCTAACAATCTGCTAACAAACCTAATTATTTTAACTATTGCCTATCGGTTCTTATTAACATATAAACCTTCTACAGTACAATGATTCTAACCATGTTAAGAATACTTAATTCCAGAAGACTTTCTGCTAATATTTCTGGAAATCGTGTGAACGCTAATACCGTTCCGAGAGTTCGAATCTCTCTCTCTCCGCCACAAATTGTCCGAAAACCATCTTAAATAGATGGTTTTCGCATTTTTAACCGCAGAACAGCACCGATTTGCTAGCAAATTTCAGTGCTGTTCTTTTGCATTTTCAGAAAAATTGAGTAATATTGGCTATATCGTAGCTAGTATTCGATTTGCACCTACCATATTAATTGCTCTTATCATATTATAGACAGGAAAGCTAAGCCCCATCTCTGCTGAGGCCTTTTCTTTTCCCTTACATAATAGCTAATGCGCACCATGAAACCATTTTATGGTACCAAAGGGATGCTCCGACAGGCACATTCGTTCTTTCAATTTATTTTATCCTCTTTGATGTGGATAACTACTTTTAATGGCTTTTGATAATCATGGCGATCAAGAGCATATTAGACCCCCACGTTTCTCCCACCCTACTATTTCATGCAGGAAAAACGGTGTCTCATGCAGGAATCAACTTTTTTCGATAAAGTTTGGATAGAATCTTAATGAGAAAATTTTACCTTGCATTATTAATCAGGAGGAGCACTTGATGAGAAAAAGAGTTATCTCACTTTTATTAGCAGCAATTATGCTCATAGGCATGCTGCCTACTGCGTCATTTGCAACGGGCACACAAAATACATCCGAAAACGAGCCTGTGTATCTTGGAACTGAAGCCGAGTATCAAACTGCATTTGATACCATGTTTGACGAAAACGGCCTGCGAAAAATTCAGGTGGGCTTTAAGAGCAACAATGGTATACTCAATGAAAAATTTGGGTTAGTAAACAAATATGGCAATTTTGTAGCTCAGCCTATCTATGATGAGATCAAGCTTTATGTATTTTATGATGACTTAGGCTATTATGGGGTTACAATTTTACCAACCTATTTTATCGGCGGATATACCCAAGCCAAGCGCGATGGTAAAATGGGCCTAATCAACACAAGAGGAGAAGAGGTTATTCCTTGTCAGTACGACTTTGTAGCCTTGCCCTCTGAAGGAATGTGCCGCGTTCTTAATAAAGTACCAGGCACCGATTCCTGGTACCTTGGTTACTGGAGTTTGGAGCAAAATAAAGAGGTTGTAAAGCCTAACAAATACATAACAAAAGAGCAGAATACTAAAATCGGGGGTACTTATAGCAGCAAGAAAAAGGCAGCAGGAGATTACCTTGCGGTTAATGACTTTATAGAAGGCCATGCTTTGGTATTTACAGCGCAGGAAAAGAACGTCACTTGGGACTCATACCGGGCAACTATAATAGACAAAAACGGTAAAGATGTTTTAGGAAAAACATATTTTATCTATTCATATGGCAACACATATGATAACTATCCTCAAAAAGGTCCATATTTAAGCTTTCAGGAGCCAATAACAATTAAAAACCGTACATTTACCAAGATAGATGATAAAGACTGGAAACAGATACTAACTTTTAATACATATGCCACCGGACTTGCAGGACCTTCCGGCGTTTTAATTAAGCCTACCTATACAACAGGTATTAACGCATCCCCCGGCGAAGTATCTTTCTTCATCAATCACGCAAAGTTTCAAATTAACACTAAGACCAAGACCATTCTCACAGAAAAAGATTATAGACCGGATAAGCTCTATGGTACCGGATATGGTGTCATTGACTTTAATGGTAAAGTCCTTATCCCTTTCGAAGGTGGAGAACTTTTTTATAACGAAAAAGAAAATGTTTACTCCGGCGGGAGCAGATTATATACAACATCATATAAAAAACTGGTCTATGATGGCTCAGGTATTTCCTTTACAAACGGTTATGTAAATGCTTTTAAATATTCCGGTGCTTACAACACAAAGGAATCCTATCAGCCAGTCGAATATTACTATGTAAAGCCTGATGGCTCTTACTTTAACGTAACACAAAAGTTTAATTGGAGTGTTAAAGAGGGTTATTGGCCAGGATATGAATATAGTGATTTTAGTACAACCGGTTATGCTTGGATTCAAAATAAAGATCGCACTAAATGGGGTCTCATAGATTTTAGCGGAAAGACGATACTCCCCTTCCAGTTTGATGATGTAGATTATGGCTCCTGGACACTCGACCAAAATGGTTACGCCGTTGTAGAACAAAATGGGAAAAAGGGTCTTGTGAATACAGATGGCAAGCTGGTTGTTCCATGTTCTTATTCAATTTTTTCGTCTCCTTCCGAAGGCACACCCGTTGTATTGGTGGAAAACGACAGCGATAAAGTAGGAATTGCAGATATTAAAACCGGAAAATTCATAGTACCGGTTGCTTATGATTCAATTGGCTCATTCAAAAATATGGGTCAGGTTGTTCATACATATTTTGAAATGGGTGTTTACTATGCAAAAAAAGATAACAAAACCTATTTAATAGACAAAAATGGCAAAGAGGTATTTTCAACCACCGAAAACTTCTATGAAGCAATAGATGGTCTTTACCATCTCAATGACGGTTACTGTGATAATCGCGGCAGACTTATTTTCCCTGATTATCTGGGTTTATCAACAAACCTTGAGGATATAGATAGCTTTACTATTTATGTTAAAGACGGAAAGGTCTATAGGAGTTCCGCCAATTACTTAAAAAGTACATTTGGTTACAAAACCTATGTACCAGAAAAGGTAACAGCGACCCCCTCTTCTACCAAGCTGACGGTAAACGGTAAGGATGTGGCGGTTGATGCCTATGCAATAGGTAGTAACAATTACATTAAGCTTCGTGACCTTGCTGCCATGGTAAACAATACAGAAAAAAACTTTGAGGTTATTTGGGATAGCGCAAAAAATGCCATTAACCTTGTGTCAAACAAAGCTTATACAATCGCCGGAGGTGAAATGGCAAAAGGTGACGGTAAAGCTAAATCAGCTACTCGCACCAACTCCAAAATTTATGTTGACGGCGGTGAAGTTTCCTTAACCGCTTACAGCATTGGAGGAAATAACTACTTTAAGCTTCGCGATGTCATGCAAATTTTTAATATTGGCGTTGGTTGGGATGGCGCTACCGGTACAGCTACCATTTCCACGAACGAGAGCTACGCCCTAACCGCTTACGAGCAAAGTAAGTATAATGCTCACCAAAAGGCTTACCTGGAAGCCAGCGGAAATCCATATCAAGAAAAGCCAATTTACAAGGAACCTTTTATTCAATTCCAAACCACTCCCACAAAACTGCTTTACAAAGCGGGAGAGCCCTTTGAAATCGCTGGTTTTAAGGTGGCCTATGTAGATATTTATGGCAAAGCAACTGATATTACAAGTAAAATTGAGTTAAAAGTAAATACCACAAAGATTTATGATGGCTACAAGTTCACGCAGGCAGGTCAAAAAAAAGTTGACTGCTACTATGATGGTAAAATGCTCAACTATTTTAACGTCAGCGTTATAGCGGATGATGGCAGTTTACTAGAAAGTGGCGACTACTATATGCAGATAAAGGGCAAGTACATTTATCCTGTATCTGCTAGCGGGTGCTTCTATCTAGAGCTTTCTGATAAAAAACCTGATAAGCCATTTAATGTAAAGCTGATTAGTGTAAGTGATGAACGTGGTCCTATGTACAGCATCATGTATGATGGTACGTACATTATCCAGCCGTCCAGCAAAAATGGTGATCAACTTCAATCTATAAATAATATCCCCCACCAGTGGCGTATCAATAAGTACACGAGCTTTTGCACCATTCGTGACTATGGGAATCAAAAGCTGCTGGTCAACGCTTCAGGCGCAAAGTACGACAATGGCACAAAAGTTACTGTATGGTCTTACACAGGCTCGGCACCCGAACACGGAAAGATAACCTTTCTCAAGGCAGATTAGTGGAAATTGCCGTTTGAGGTATAGACAAATAGATACTGAGATAAGCGGCGGAGCATAAACCGTGTGCCAACAGACCTCCCATTTGAAACGTTAGTAATCAGATGGGAGGTTTTCATTTTGATAAATTCAAAAGAAAATGTGATCAAGGATGAAAAAAAAGCTTCATGATTTCCATGAAACTTTTTAGAGAGGGAAATAGTAAACCATTTCGGGTTCTTATTATCTATGCTAATAGCCAAGATACTTATTAAAGAATTCGGTACATGCGGAACTCATGAAATCACTTGATTGAGTGTGACCGCCGCTATACGTATACAGAGTGTTTTCTATTCTCTTTTGGGTTAAGCGCTCTGAAAGATACACGGTGCCTTTGGGTATCCATGTGTAGTAGTCCTCAGGACTATATCCTATGGTTATGGCTTTCAACGGTCTATCAAGAGCCAAATATGCATCTATCTTTTTGTCCCAATCACCGAAACCGCTATTCCATGCATTAATGATCTTATTATCCTCGTCGCTTCCATCGAATTTTGGCTCTTTAAAATATGGGTCACCCAACGACAGGTCATATGCAAACGCCTGACCGTACGAACTTTTAAAGGAACTGTCACCAGCCCAGGTTCTCATGGCATCCTTAAGACCGGTATCAAGTTCAGGGGTCAAAACGCCGGGTGACATTGAATAAGCAGCACTGAATACATCGGTGTACTTAAAAGCAAGATTCAGGCACCCGAAGCCGCCCATCGAGAATCCGCAGATACCTCTAGAAGCTCCATCGGCAATTGTCCTGTAATCTGCATCGATCTTTGGAATAACTTCGCTGATAAAATAATCTTCCCAATTGCCTGTGACAGGTGAGTTGACATAAAAGGACCCACCATATTTGTTATAGCCTGAAACCTCGACAAACAGATATTCCTTGGCCCCCTCATTCATCATGGATTTGCGGAGGTTGTTGCGGCCCTGCCTTGAGAAACCTCCCGGAGTATCTTGAAAGCCATGCAGATAATAGACCACGGGATATCTTTTTTCTGTTTCATCAAAGTATGATGGGGGTAGTGTAACAAACACCAATGTTTTTCTGGTATCATTCAGCATATTGTTTTTTGCAGACGGCGAGTCTATCTCGATTTGATGAAAGAACTGTTCCCACTGCTTACTATCAAGATTCTTCGGTGCTTCCGGAGTTGGACTGCTTACTTTTGAAGCGTCAACCGGTTCAACTGAGGGGGCAGGCGTACTTTCTTGCGGAGTAGCCGTCGATTCAACTGCAGATGTTGTCTGTTCCGAAATTGCATCGTTGTTAGCCGAAGTACATCCGCAAAGTGCCAGCACTAGTGCTATTATCAGTATGTATATTTTTTTCATAAATTTCTCCTTTAACGTTAAACTCAAAAATATTATAATAGAGCTTAATACACATTTATTAACAAAAATTGCTGATATCATCAGCCCGATAAGGAAGGATACAGATGTACAGAGCGAATTCAGAGCTTATAGGAAAGGCAGTGACCTGTATTGAAAAGAAGTTACGCGAGCCGATAACTCTTGATAGTCTGTCTGACGATGTTAATGTGTCAAAATTTCATATGCTGAGACTTTTTAAGGCCCTTATCGGGCAGACGCCGATGGATTATGCAAGAGCCCGCAAGCTAACTGAAAGCCTTTACGATCTTCTCAACTCCAGGCTAAAAATAATTGATATCGCAACTGAATACGCTTTTGAGTATGAACAGACATACATCAGAGCCTTCAAAGGCTTGTTTAACATAACCCCTTCGGCCTACCGCAGAAAGCCCAAGGAAATACCTGTCGTACCAAAATATGATATAAGCTTTGTCCATAATCTAAGTCAGGGTATACTATTGGAGCCGTATTTCTGCATGAAGCCCGAGTTTTTCGTCACGGGAATAAAAAGCGAGATCATTCATGAGGAGAATGTAAAAGACCTTACAGCGAATAAAATAGCCCTTGAGTTTTATCAGCAATTCATGCCGCAAATTAAGGACAAAGTCGATGAATGTTATATCGGCCTGGTTAAATACTCTGCGAGGCCGGAATACAGTAATTTCTACATACCCAGTGTGGAGGTCTCATCATTCCAGAATTTATCCGAACCTTTTCTGTGTCTAAGTATGCCAATGAACACCTATGCCGTTTTCAAGTATATTGGGTTTCACAGCTTTATGGAAATAAACATCAGGACTTTGATGGAAGTATATAACTACATCGATTTTGAATGGGCACCTAAAACAAGCTATGCCTTAACCGGGGACTATCACTTTGAGCGAATTGACGCAAAGGTATGCTCTGAGAGTTATTGTGAAGCAGAGATTTTTATGCCTATTAAAATATGATTAATGAATAAAAAAACTTACAGAACTTTTATTCTGTAAGCATTTTATGCCACCCAAATTTAAATTTTATCTTTTTCGGAGCTTTTATCTTTTTCTGTGAAATTAGGTAGATCTTCTCTTGCATCATTTGTACGAATAAGTAGCCAAAGATTATCGGTATAATCAATGAAGCAATAGCATGAATTTTAAAAATTATAGACGCAGGAGGACTACAGCGGTGGGACTGGCGCTGGCGTAGCTGTTGAGGTAGAAGGCGTTTGATCGGGTTGAGGTGTTGGCGTTGTGGGAGAAGGTTCCCTTAAAACGTGGATGGTATAGGTTCTGGCGTAAAGACCGTCAACCGAGACCACTCGCACAATAATGACATTCTCTCCCTCAACCAATTCAAGTCTTTCCGGATCGGCAGTTTTATCGTTTAAAGTATAGCTAAGACGAGCCTTTGGATCATCTGCTGTAACCGCTAGTTTGGCGATATTAGCCTCAGTCGGTACTTTTGTTGAAAATATCTTGCCAGTAGTCGTAAAAGGAGGATCCAAAACGGCATCCTGCCATAAATCTACAGGGCTAACGTCTGCCTTGCCCGCATCAGGCGCGGGTGAAGTACTCGCATCCTGCGATGTTTCAGGAGCCGGAGGCTTTTCTTCATCAGGAGACTTTCCCGGTGTGGGTTGGGTCAATGCTTGAGTATCCACATTGTTTTGACTATCATCGGCTTCCGTAACTTGATACTGCAGTAGCAGCGAACCAAGGTAAACATTGGAGGATATAATTTTTTTTCCGCTTTGCCCATCCGCTTTTGCATAATCACCTTCGATGCCGCTGCCGTCATAAACCATCTGCTTGACGAGTTTCGCGTGAATGACCGTCCGCCCGTCTTTTCCATAGCTCTCATTACATGTTGACAATGTAATAATTTTATCTTGGGGCGTCAGGGAAAAGCCGAAGTCATGAAAGGATTTTCCCTTGATTGTTTTCAGAAAGCTTAAGTAATCAGCATCGTCAGCAAAGGTTGTTCTTCGGTAATCAAAGCTTGATTCCGATAAATAAGCCGAAAAAACCTGATATTCAAGATGCATGCTTAGAAAATCCAAGTAAATCGTAGTAATCTTACCGTATTTTTCTTTGTCATCGGGATAATCCTTGAGATTACCGAACATGGACATATCTTTCATGGCATGACCATAGAGGATAATATTTTTGTCGGGTTCTGTATTCATATTGACTGCATCCATGAAGATTGATCCGGAATAAGACTTGTTTTTATAAAAGTCATGGGTTAAATAAAATTCATTATCACTGCTCTGCATAACAGGGTACTCGATCACCTTGCTAAAACCAGGCATACTGATCCAACCCACCAAATCGGCATTTTGCGCCTTTAAGGCGGAATAAACCTTGAAAATGCCCTCCGGGTTCAATTCGCTGGGATCGCCCTTGAAAATGGTATATGGAAGCGGTGAAAGGGGCGTCATGCTCTCTGTTGCGCCCTGTGCTTGTGTAGGCTCTGGCTCTTCCCGGGCGGGATTTGGAAAATTCGGTACATCATAAGGAGATTGAACAGTTGCCCGAAGACTTTCATATGCCATGTTCTCTTTATGATAGGCATAAAGCTTGGTTACTATCTTAAATAGTGAAAACAAAAAGATACTGACGAAAACAAGCAAAAGCAATGTCCGAGGCAAATCCCTTAAATAAATTTGCTTTTTTGCGCTTTTTTCTTTTGGCTGTTCAGGCATTTCACTACCAGGCGCTAAACGCTTCATAAACTCAACTTAATCTCCTCAATAAATCAGGCCAAGGCATAATCTTTAACAATTCCATTATACACTACGGACATACGGGGTTCATAAGCCAATCTGCTTCACAGCCCGGTTCAAGTATCTGTCATAAACCTTAATAACAATATCGTTGGTCAGACCGGATTCCTTTATGCCCTTGATGAGGAGGGTATAATTACCCGGATCTTTCGGGATATCGGTCATGACATATTGACCTTTCATGTATACCTCAACCTTGGCAATATCTGCAGGAACGGTCATCTGAACACTCAGGCCATCGGCGGTCATCTCAGTCTTGTTAATGGTAACTTCAGGAGCTTCTAAATCGGTGAATTTACCTTCAGGAGCAGTTCCTTTAAAATCTTTTCTTACTTCGTCCACTTGTTTTCCAAGCACGCGGATGTTAGAAACGTCGCAGTTACCGAGCCCGCTGTTTTCTATGTAACCCAGATAACCAACCGCAGCCGGATCCCATTCCATAATGAGGGATTCAATCGTATCAGCAGCAACGCTGTCGCGGCTTGCCACAATGACACGGGTGTTCATCTGATCCATCTTGATATCTGATGAACCGGTTTGGTCAAAGCAAGGCGTTGGACCATTCTGAATGCCCTGAAGCCCGTCTATGATGGCGAAATCCACGGGTCTTGCAACGAAGAAATCATGAATCCATTTGTCAAGTTGGGTTTTATCATGATCGAGGCTTCCTGTTCTATTCACGCTCATGTACTGCGTCCCGCCGTATATGGTTGCCGGAGTGGCACCGATACCCACGTTTTTGACGCTTCCGGATACGACTTCTGTCCAATGGGTCTTCAATACGGGAACACTTATAACGACATCGGCCTCTTTATACTTTTTATTCATATAGACTTCATCGACAAGAAGGCCGCCTGATACCGGAACCTTGACGATTCCCGGCGAGCTGTAATCCCTCCACTCACCGCTATCCTCTTCGATTGCGATAAACTCGTCAACGCCGAGTATGTATTCGGGAGTGTAATTGAGCTGCAGCATGCATTCTTTTGTCGGGAAGGCCGAACCTTCCATAATATATACCACTCCGTCCGGATTATACTGCCTTACAAGCTCGACTACAGCTCTGGTGACC
>JAEYPI010000046.1 GCA_023410885.1 Bacillota bacterium | reverse complement strand
ACGGCATCCTTTATATTCTGAAGGGTCACCTTTGATTCATCGAATGTGATATCCATTTTCTCAGTCGCATAATTAACATTGGCTTCCATGACCCCATCGAGCTTTTTGACTGCCCTTTCAGATGATTTGGCGCATGCCGCACAGGTCATACCGATTATTTTAAGGGTTTCCTTTTTCATAAGACCACCTTCCTATTGCCTGTTTCTATTGTCAAAACCAGCCTACCTTTTAACCAGGTAATTTTTAAAGTAGAATAACTCATTAATTTACCATACCCCCCTAGGGTATATAACCATGTTACATTTTATTTTTTGCTATGTCAAGGTTATTTCGGTCGCTGTTATTCTTTCGTTTCTTGATCAGCTTTATTTAAAGAAAGCATCATTGTAGTTCTCCATAAAATCTTCACATTTCCCTGCTAAAATGAGCGCATAAAAATAAACGATAGGCGGAGGAAAAATGAGTAACAAAAAGCGAGCTCATAAAAAACCGGGTTTCTCAAATCGTCATGTGATCATTGCCGTATCCGTAATTACTGTTTTAGTTGCAGCACTCTTTATAATAAATGGCAATAAAAGCAGAAATGACGGGTCTGTCCCGAAAGGTAACGATATTGTTATTACAAAAAGTGAAATCACCGGAGCTGTGACATTCATCCCAACAAAAGTTGGAAATACAAACATGGAAATCATGGCTGTAAAGGCAAGCGATGGCACCATAAGAACAGCATTTAATACCTGCCAGGTTTGTAATGGTTCACCCAGAGCCTATTATAGGCAGGAAGGCGACACGTTGGTTTGCCAGAATTGCGGTAACCAATTCAGTATGGATATGATTGAAGTAGAAAAAGGTGGATGTAATCCTATCCCCATAATGGCAGGCGATAAAATTGACAATGGAGACACCATCACCCTATCAAAGGATTTTATCGCAAGCAATAAAGGTTTGTTTACTGAGAATTGGAAGACTAAATAGTATCATTAAAACATAAGAAGCAGGGGGTGGAGTAATCCACCCTTTTGTAGATGATTTGGCGGGTCGAGGCATGTGGTGCATTCTTTCAGAACGCACCTTCGATAACGGGTCGAGGCATGTGGTGCATTCTTTCAGAACGCACCTTCGGAGGTAAGTATGAGTAATAGTCATAAAATCGTTTTGCATGTTGAAGGTATGTCCTGCACCGGCTGTGAGACAAGAATAGAGAATGTCCTTCGAAAAATGGAAGGCATTATTGAGGTAAAAGGCGATTATAACAATTCATCGGTAGATGTGACCTATGATGAGGCAAAGCTTGGTCAGGCCGGGATGGCTGAAGCCATTGAGAAATTGGGTTATAAGGTAAACGACAAGCCCTCAAATAGTGAGGACAGGTTAGAACCAGGCGATAGTCAGCAGGCCGATAATTTTAAGACAAGGGGAAAAGCAGGACAAATAGTGGGTATAGGCATCATTATACTGGCATCATATCTTATTATCAATAATACCATCGGTTTAAACTTTCTCCCCGAAATCAATCAATCCATGGGGCTCGGCTTATTATTCATGGTAGGCATGTTAACATCCCTGCATTGTGTTGCTATGTGCGGTGGAATAAACATGTCGGTTTGCATGCAATATAAAACAAATGATGACGGGTCAAAGCTTGCAAAACTCAAGCCCAGTCTCCTTTACAACCTGGGCCGTGTTATTTCATATACACTTTTGGGCGGTCTTGTCGGTGCATTGGGGTCGGTTGTAAGCTTCTCAGGAACGGCAAAGGGTATTGTATCGGCATTGTCCGGCTTGTTTATGATCATTATGGGCCTCAATATGCTGAACATCTTTCCATGGCTTAGAAAACTCAATCCAAGATTACCGAAATTTTTGGGCAGAAAGGTGCATGGCAATGCTGATAAAAAGGGACCGCTGATTGTGGGCCTTTTAAATGGGCTCATGCCTTGCGGGCCTTTACAGGCTATGCAGCTTTATGCTCTTGCTTCGGGAAGCTTTTTGTACGGTGCGCTCTCAATGTTGCTTTTCAGCTTGGGGACAGTTCCCTTGATGTTTGGATTCGGTGCAGTCAGCTCCATTTTAAGCGGGAAATTTACAAATAAGATGATGAAGGTTAGTGCAGTTTTGGTTATGGTTCTGGGCATCGTTATGCTCAACCGGGGGCTGAATCTTTCTGGCCTGGGATTTACCGCATCTTCCGCTTCAACAGGCGATGGAAGCATTGCACGTATAGAGAATGGGGTGCAATATGTCTCTACAGAGCTTGAACCAGGCGGCTATTCACCTATTGTGGTTCAAAAGGGCATTCCCGTAAAATGGATTATAAATGTTGAAAAAGGTGATCTGAATGGCTGCAACAACCCCATTACCATTCCCCAGTACAATAAGCAGGTGAAACTACAAATGGGTGATAATTTGATTGAATTTACACCTGAAGATGAGGGAGATATTATTTACACCTGCTGGATGGGAATGATCAGCAGCAGAATTCGCGTTGTAACAGACATTAATAGTGCCTCAGCGGAAGACCTTGGATTTTGATTTACGTTTATTCGTTCGAAGGGCACTATGAATGGGTATGTTAAAGTTGTTGAGGATATTACTGGCTGGCCCCATTATTTAACTTTTAGGAGACCGTAACAGGATGAACAGCACGAAGAAAATACTTGTTGTGGACGATGAGAAAAAGATCGTAGAAGTCATTAAGTCTTATCTGGAGCATAGTGGCTATGAGGTTTATACTGCTTACGCCGGAGAACAGGCACTTCAGATATTTGAGAGGGTAGAACCGTCTCTGATTATTCTTGATTTAATGCTCCCTGATATTTCGGGTGAAGATATTTGCAGAAAAATCAGAAGGGAGTCCCGTGTACCCATTATCATGCTCACTGCAAAAGTTGAAGAGGAAGACATCTTAAAAGGGCTTGATATAGGAGCGGATGATTATATCACTAAGCCTTTTAGTCCCAAACAGCTAATAGCAAGAGTTATGGCCATTCTGCGAAGAGCTTCTGACAATTCTATACCCAATACCCTGTCCTTTGACCAGAATGATCTTGTCATAGATGATTTAAAGCACGAGGTCAGAAAACAGGGGACTATTATTAACCTGACGCCCAAGGAATACAGAATACTCTTGACGCTCACCAAGTACCCCCAGAAGACATTTACCCGGGATGAACTCATTCACATGGCCCTCGGAGATGATTTTGAAGGATTTGACCGTACAGTGGATACGCATATTAAAAATATAAGGCAAAAAATAGAATCAGACCCCAGATCGCCGTCCTATATATTAACCGTCCATGGAATAGGATATCGGTTTGGAGGGGAGGAAACACACTAAGTTATTTCCCAAGAAGGGATCCGGGTATGAGGATTAGTTTAAAATCAAAACTTTCACTTTCCTATATGATGGTTATCGTTTTGTGCGTGCTTCTAATAAGTGCTCTTGCAAACTTTTTTTTCGATAAGTATTTTAGAGAATATGTGAAAGAAAACCAGGAACAAAATAATAAGCAAATTGTGGCACAGTTATCCGCTCAATACAGTGAGAATGGTGAGTGGAATTATGACATGGTTGAAACCATAGGTGTAGGTGCTCTTGAGAATGGCTTCATCATGCGGGTTAAGGATGAATCAGGAAAAAACATATGGGATGCCACCGAGCATAATAACGGAATGTGTCAGAGGATTATTGAACAAATGGCCCATAATGTAAGTATCCGTTATCCCAATGTCAAGGGCTCCTATACCGAGGTTCCCTATACGCTGTATCATAAGCTAAGCAAAGTCGGAGTTGTAGAGATCGGGTCCTACGGTCCTTATTATCTAAGTGATAATGATCTGGCCTTTATTAAGACACTGAACAACCTTCTTTTCGGTGCGGGTTTATTTTCATTGGCTTTTGCCCTAATCATTGGTAATGTCATGGCAAGACGGCTGAGCGCACCCATTTCAGAAGTTATCCGCTCGGCACAGTCTATAGAAAAGGGCTATTATTCGGATAGAATTCCGAATCGATCCAATACAAAAGAGATCAGTCAATTAACAACAACGATCAATAATCTGGCTGAAACAATGGGAAAACAGGAAGACCTTAGAAAAAGGCTCACGGGCGACTTAGCCCATGAGCTACGGACCCCCCTTGCCACACTGCAAAGCCATATGGAAGCAATGATTGATGGTATTTGGGAGCCGGACACAGAAAGGCTTATAAGCTGTCATGACGAGATTGTAAGAATAAGCAAAATGGTCGGGAATATGGAGGAACTCGCTCGCTATGAAAGCGAGAATCTTATTTTAAATAAAGTGAGTTTTGATGTGACAGAACTTATTAAGCGACTGCTTCAAAATTTCGAAAAAGCATTTTTGAATAAGGACATTGCACTTAGGGTTATAGGTGATGAACAGGAGCTCTATGGAGATAAGGATAAGATCAGTCAGGTCCTGATTAACCTTTTATCCAATGCACAAAAGTACACCCCCGATGGTGGGAAGGTGGATATCAGTGTTAAGGGGGCAGAGGATATCATACAGATCGTGATTAAGGATAATGGACCAGGTATTCCAGAGGAAGATTTGCCCTATATTTTCGAAAGGTTCTATCGGGCTGACAAGTCAAGAAACAGGCTGACAGGTGGGTCCGGTATAGGGCTGACTATAGCCAAAGCCATTATCACAGCTCATAAAGGGACCATCGAAGTGCATAGTGTCAGTGGTCTTGGCGCAGAGTTCATTGTATCACTGCCGAGGGAAAAGGCCAACGAAGCATAAAAACCGTTAAATTTCATGGGTAAACCCTTGAAATTTCCCTTTTGGATTTTGGAAAATACCATTAAGATGGAGTCAGAAATTCCAATTGATACAAAAGGTCAGGTATGGAAAACATGCAACAGATTAAAGTGCTCATGGTGGAAGACTCACAATATGCGGCTGATATTAATGCAAGACAGATTAAAAAGAGTGGTCTTGGCATTGAGTATCAGGTCGTTTCAGATAAACAGGCTATGGAAAAGGCACTTCAAGGTAAGGAGTGGGATCTCATCCTAAGTGATAACTGTATGCCTTGGTTCTCGGGATTGGGAGCCTTGGAAGTCAGAAATCGTCTGGGAGCCAATACCCCTTTTATCCTCTTGTCCGAGCACATGATGCAAGAAGAAATTGCCATGGCTTATGGGCAAGGTCTAACAGCCTTTATCTGCAAATGCGATTTAATGGTTCTAGGTGTTTACTTAAAAAAGCTCTTTTTGAGAGGGAATGGTCATACCCGTAACGACTTATAGGGTATACCATTCCTTTCTACGCACTCCAAGCTATTAGAACAAAATAATAACCGCCAAAAATACAAGGGGCTCGGTTCCATTATTGGTAATAGAGTGACTTTCTCCACCACCGGTTTTTAATGCATCGCCGGGTCCCATTTCGCGAAGCTGGCCGTTATCATCAACGACACCTTTTCCGCTAAGGATATAATAAATTTCTTCTTCTTGATCATGGGGATGAGCACCGATGGAGCAACCGGGTTGCAGAGTGATTTGACTGAATAAACGGCATTTGCCTTTGAACTCATCGGTATTAAAAATATGGACGAATTCGCCTTGCCCCGTGCCACCACGCATCTTTTCACGAATTTCTGTGGCCATTTCAGAATGGATTTTCATCATGATTCATTACCTCCTATTTTTTCTGATTTGCTTTAATTCTCATGAATGTGCCAATATAAAGGGCACAGAGGATTAAAAGCAAGGATGATGCTAAAAACAAAAGCTGTTTAATATCAAATAAGGTGCCAAATAACGCAATTTTATTTTTACCAAACCACCCCACCAGCTCGGATGCAATCGAGGCCGCCAGAAAGCCAACAATACCAGCCGTTGCAGCGCTCAGACCGATGTAAACGGTTCGTTTTTCGTCGGGTGTAAAATCAAACTGAATATTAAAAATGGCAATATTGATACCGGACCATGCAACTCCCGATACGATGTGCGCAAGGGCAAGCAGCACTAACGTTAAGAGACTCCCCTCGGTTATAAAGAACCAGAGGCAATGGGCAATGGCCAGGATACTGATGGTGATCATGCAAGTGTTCGTCCATCCATTTTTATCGGCGAATTTACCCCAAAAACGAGCTGAAAGCACATAGACGATGGAGTTGATCATGGATAGGATGGTAATGGTTGTATAGTTCATGTTGAGGTCGGATTTCAAGTAGACACCGAAATAGGCGCTGGCAATTTGGACTGATATATTCCAAATAATCAGCATGATGAAGTAGGTAATAAAACGCTTATCCTTAAAGGGCAGCGAAAAGATTTCAGAAATCTTTACCCTATCCTTGCTGGGAATATGGGGGACCTCCTTCATAGATAAATAAGAAAACAAATTGATAAGGGTCAAAATGAAAATGACGATATAGACAACAACATACCCGGCCACCTCATTACCCGCTTCGGTGAAAATGTCCAGAATCTTTCCTAGAATCAGTGTGATGACTGTTGAGGCCAGCAGAAGATAGGATTCCCGGACACCAAAATATTTACCCCTGATATTTTGCGGGACAAAGCTGACATACATGATGGATATAGCCGGTGTAACCAAAGAAATGGCCACATATGAGATAAAGAAAATAACGCCCGAGGTCCAGAGTTTGGCCTCCATGCCTATCGGAAGAAAAGGAATGGCGATCAACGAAGTCAGTAAGCATTTATGGATCATGGAGCCAATGGTGATTATCTTCTTCCGATAGGAAAGGCTTTCGAACACAATGGGGGATAAAAATTGAATAAAAGCAGCAAGAACGGGTATTGCAAGAATATACCCGCACACAGTGTCACTAGCCCCCAAATACTTAAGATAACCAACCAGAAATGCACCACTGGTAAGGTTAAAAATTATTCTTGCAGATGCACCTTCGGTGATCCCAAGAAAACGATTTTTCTCAAGATCTTTCTCTGAAGGGTACTTCATCTCTCTAGGCATTTTGTAAACCTCATCTAGCCCCTAAGTTACAGCTTTAGGAATTGTTCAATATTCAAGGTGAATACGGTTGCTCCACCTACATTAACTTCAATAGGCATGGCCATATTAAAGGCACCAAAACTACCAGGGAGTTTCTCAGGCGCAATCATGCGGCGACGAGATTTGCAGGCGTCCCGTATGATCTCGAGGGCTCTCTCTACTTTATCGTCATCGGTTGCAATTAAAAAAGTGGTATTTCCGCTTTTCAAAAATCCGCCGGTGGAGCAGAGCTTTGTTGTTCCGAAGCCTTCGCGATTTAAGTTATCTGCTAGAATATTACCGTCCTCATCACTTACAATAGCAAATAGAAGCTTCATAACTAAAGTCCTCCTTCATATTTGGTTCGTTTTGTTAACCCCATTATACGGGATTTAGCCCAACTATTCAATTGTATTGTACCAGTTCGCTCTTTAGCCCCAGTTTTTTAAGTCCTTCCTCCCAAGAAATTTGAGAAAGAGATATGTTTTTTCCCTTAAGATAGTCAAGATGCCCGGAAGGGGATGAGAAGTCAAAAACGATACGGGATGCCCATAGGGCTTGCCACTTAAGGTGAAGTGTCCTGTTCACTGCATTTACTCCATATTTTCCATCACCCACCAAGGGGTGCCCCATATAAGCCAAGTGGGCGCGTATCTGATGGGTTTTTCCGGTTACCAGCTCCACTTCAAGAAGTGAATAATCGCCCAAGGTCCTTAAGGTGCGATAGCGGGTGGTAATGCGCTCAGCATCTTTCACGGGATGATCATAGATATAGACTCTGCTCTTGATGCTATCCTTTTTAAGAAAGCCGGTCAGCTCCATGGCCTTCTTTTCAGGAACCCCATTAACCAGGCATAGATAATATTTCTTTATTTCATGTTTGCGGAGCTTGTCCTCCATAAGGGAAAGGGTTTTAGCGTCCTTGGCCAACATAACCAGGCCGCCGGTATTGCGGTCAATACGATGGCAAAGGGCAGGAAAGTCCTTCTCTAGCTGGAGGGACTCCCGGCTTTGCATGTAATCACAAGCCCAGCGGTCCAAGACTAGTGCCTCCTCATTTTTATCTTGATGAACGGGCATCCCCTGTGGCTTTGCAAGAATAAGGAGATAATCGTCCTCATAGACGGGATAGGGAAGATTCTCCCCCCCCTTAGAATTGGCGGGGGAATCTTTTAAATAATCATCGGGGATATAAGCTTCAACCTTGTCCCCTGTCGTCAACAAAAAAGACTCTTTTACACGTTTTTCATTTACCTTGATGCTGCGTTTTCTAAAGGCCTTGTAAATAACGGATGCATTGATGCCGCTCAACATTTCAAAAAGGAAGGTATCAATTCGTTTTTGGTTATAATGTGCCGGAACTGTAAATTCTCTCATGGTGAACCTCATGGTTATTCTATTATTTCAAAAACCGATGCGGTACCCCGCCTTATTTTACGGGGAAGCATCTGATAAACACTTCTGTGGAGCTTCTCCTCCCGTATTAGAGTATCGCCGTTAAATACTTTTATGTAAGTGTCGACCACATACCCATCCATACCTTGTTCGGAAACAACCTCCGTTCCCCTTGGCAGGGAAGCGTCGTCTATATACTGAACGGTGACGGGCGTGGTACTGATGGTCTTCGAGGCTGTTGAGACATAGAGACTGGGGTAGTCATTGGTAGCGGCTATCCTAAAAGTTAAGCTGTTGTTCGCTGCTACCGACGCGGAGATACGCAGGGGGTAAGCGGTGGTGTTTGTAAAGACCAAATCCGCATAGCCATATGAAACGGCCGCATCCAAGCCAAGGGGGACATAGCCGACGGTGAACATATGGTTATGGCGTTCAGAAATGGACAGGTTGGCTTTTAAAGCTGCATTATAGAGAGTAGTGGAGACCTGGCAGATCCCACCGCCCGTTCCATCACGAATTTCCCCTTCTATAAAGACATGAGCGATCTGATAGCCTTTTGCCGGGGTGCGGGGCCCTACAATCTTGTTAAAGGAGAATTCCTCACCAGGAAGAAGTATTGTTCCGTCAATACTCGCTGTAGCCAAGCCAATATTAATGCCGCGGTTTTTATTGTTAGGGGTGTCCGTATTGAAATGCGTGGTAACAGATGATAGGGTATCTCTGAAAAGCCGTGCCTTAAGAGCTTCTTCCGTCAGTGCAGGGGCAACAAACTCAACGGGCAGCAAGATTTCTTCATACTCTTTGATCTCGCGATTTTCAACGTAAGTCACAACCTCCATCAGCTTTTCACGATCAATTCTCCGTCCCATTTGGTGGGTTTTAATGTCATATGTCGTTCTGGAGGTCTTTACAAATTCCGCATTGATAGGGTCCTGATTAAGTGTTGCCAAGGTGGTTTCCACATCGATGGGTGGGGGGAGCTTCTCAGTAATGGAAATGGCAATTTGGGCGGAGCTCAAACTTCTGACAGCCCTGATGATATCGTTTTTTAGGCGTTCTCGATCTGCTTCCTGCCCTGATATACCGGTGCACAGAATTACACTGTCCTCTAAAATCACAATATTGGATGGAATTATTTCTTGAAAGACAGCCTGGCAGGTTTGATCCAGAAAGTAATTAAAGGAATCGGTCTCAAAATCCAGCATTAAATCAATGGAAACCGGTTTAATTCTCAGTCGGACGATCTGCGAAAGACGAGCTACAAGGCTGCCGGTCCTACCCAGATCATAGGCCCCTTGTATCATAGCCCCGGTATCGATGCCGATACCCAGCTCACTAATGGTCACATTTCTTTCAAAGCGCGTGCTTGAAAAAGTGAGAGAAATATCGTCAAAAATATTGGCATAATGCTCTTCCAGGTAAGAGGCAAGCTCTTGCCGGGTCAAGCCCCCCACATCTTTACCTTGAATACAGACACCCTTGTATAGGGTGGGGGTATTCAGCATGTGATGAAGTGAAACCAGAGAAAGGATGGAAAGCAAGACAAAAAAAACCGATATAGAGATTATAGCAAGCTTACGCCTGCCAGAGGGTTTATTGGATAAATCGGGGATCAGGGATTTATTGATTTGGCTGATTTCCATAATATTACCCCTAACAATGTGTCCTATGTTCTATTATGTGGGTCGAGGCTTGTGGTACATAAATGTACCTCTATAATAGGTCGAGGCTTGTGGTACATAATGTACCTCTATTATCGCAGGTTTTAAATGGCGTGACAACTTGTTGCCCAAAGCTGGCTTTCCTTTGAATTTGTGCGGCGGAGTCCATTAAAAGCGGTCCATTGGTATTCTCAGGTACCCTCAATAACGAAGTAAAGCACACGATTAATTGCCCTCGCTTATGTTATACTAGAAGAATAGATGTTTTAGAAGGTGATTTTGATGGCAGTACAGAAGCAAACAGATTTCGAAGCATTAAAACAGCGTCTTGGCCCCGATGCCTGGACGAGAATCATAGATTTCCCTTTTGAGCGCAAACGTTTCTTTTTCAGGACAAAGGATCTCCTTAGTAATGACCGCATAGGAGAAGTGGTCTTCGCTGTTGAAAGACCCAATGGCCGATTTATTTGTGTCAGAAGCGAGGAGTATCCGGAAGGCGTTTTCAGAATTCCTACAGGGGGCATTGGACACGGAGAGGATATTATCGAGGCTGTCTCCCGTGAGGTCAGGGAGGAGCTGGGTCTTGTGGCAGAGGTTGAGCGCTTTATAGGTATCAATGAGACCCGATTGACCTACAAGGATGAAACCATTTCGTTTTATTCATACTTTTTTCATCTGAAGGAGGTCGGCGGGCGCCTTTTGGAGGATGCCACTGATCAAGAGGTGTCGGAGGTCTTGGAAGCCGGATCGGAAAGGCTATTTGAGCTTTCGGAAAATCTGCTTCATTTGAAAAAGGAATGGCGGGATTGGGGAAAATTTCGTCATCTGACGACCTATGTTGTGGCTGATTACGTAAAACAATTGGAAAATGAAAAATAACTGTAAAGGAGGGGTTTTCATGTGGTTGTTCAAGCATAAAGCAGAGACATCAGCGAACGAACCTAAAGCAAAAGAAAATCCCAGTGTCGATTTTGACTCTTCAATCCTAAGACAAAATAATATCACGCGCCTTACCATTGATGAGCGCTGGACCAAATTGTTTGTGTCCATCAAAATGAATCAAGAAATTGAATTGGCTGAGAAGGAAATGAGCGAGCTCATTAAAAAGGAAGCCATGCTAAAAAATGAGCAGGAAAATCTGGAGCCTAAAAAGCGTAAGTGCATGAATGAAATTATAAGTCTTACCCAGGAAGCCTTTGAAAACAACAACCATGAGGCCAAGGAGAAGCTTCAGGACTGCAAAAAGGAAATCGAAAAAGTCAATGGCCGTATGGACGCTGTATTGGAGGAAATAGAAAAGCTGGATGAGGACCTTATACAAATGAATTTAAAGCTTTTAGAGAACTCCACCGCATACATATTCACCACCTTGAAGGCCAATAGTAACAGGACTTTGGACATTAAAAATGAACTAGTCCTGCTAGAGGAGAAAAAGAAGGCTCTGAGTGAGGAACTGGAAACCATATCGTCGAATTGGACCCAATATGCCACTGACCTTACCGAGCTCATCGGTGCGGATCAGGTTAAAAGACTTGAAGAACAATTTGGGTTGGAGGTGTTGAGAGATGAAGCTGTTGACACCACAGCAGATGAAGAGCATTGACCAAATCGCCATTGAAACGTTGGGCATTCCCGGAATAGTGCTTATGGAAAATGCCGCCATACAGGTAGTTAAGAAAGCAGAAGATCTCTTAAAGGAGAAAGCTTGCGGGAACGGGTCTAGTCATGTTGTGCAGTCCTTCGGCCCGCACTCTGATAACGGGTCTAGTCATGTTGTGCAATCCTGTGGATCGCACTCTAATAACGGGTCTAGTCATGTTGTGCAGTCCTTAGGCCTGCACTCTATAACCGTAATAGCGGGTACCGGCAACAATGGCGGGGATGCCTTCGCCGTAGCAAGACATCTGCTTGGCAGGGGGCACTGGGTATCCGTTTTCTCCATGATTCCTATAGAGAAACATACTGGAGATGCCCTTACTAATGGGCTTATCCTTAAAAATATGGGCTTGGACATTCCTCTGCTAGAAGCAGAACCGGATTTGGCCCGGCTGGCTCAAGCTTTGAAGCAAAGTGATCTTGTGATCGACGGCCTTTTAGGTACGGGACTCAACCGTGATGTGGAGGGATTCTGGGCCCAGGTGATCGATACAATCAATAAACATGCCAATACTATTTTATCCATCGACATAGCCTCGGGCGTGGATGGTCTAACGGGACAAGTAAGGGGAGCCTGCGTTAAAGCTCACGCTACAGTTACCTTTTATCTTCCGAAGCTGGGTATGGCTCAATATCCGGGGACCTTCTGGATAGGGGAATTGACGGTTGCCGATATTGGAATCCCTTATCAATTGGCTGAGGAAATTCATACACCGGAATTAGTAGAAAAAGATCAGATTGCAGCCTTGCTCCCCGAAAGACCGGAGAATGGTCACAAAGGGACCTTTGGCAAAATACTGACAGTGGCCGGCTCCTGGGGTATGTCGGGAGCGGCTTATTTAAGTGCATCATCGGCTTACAGATCGGGCTCGGGACTGGTGAAAATGGCCATTCCTCAAAGCTGTATGGAGACGCTGTCCATCCTTGTTCCGGAGGCCGTATTGGTGACACTGCCTGAACACCAAGTCCATTCTTGTACCAATGACGGAATCATTGACCTGAACGGAGAGGACCAAGGCTTTTTAAAAGCCTTGCTTGGAGACGCCGATGCCGTTTTAGTAGGCCCCGGTTTATCCTGTAATGAGCATACCCATGCTCTAGTAAAGATGCTTATAGAGCAATGTGAAAAGCCCATGGTCTTTGATGGCGATGGCTTAAATATACTGGCCAAGGATAGAACCCTGCTGGAGAAGCTTCGATGTGAAGCGGTTTTGACACCCCATCCTGCCGAAATGGCACGATTGATAGGAATAACGACTTCTGAGGTTCAAAAGGACCGGATTAGTCTGGCCCGGCAATTTGCAGATGAGTACGGCGTAACGGTAGTGCTGAAGGGCACCGGAACTGTTATTGCCACCAATGATGGCAGGGTCGCCATTAACCCCACTGGCAATGACGGCATGGGAACTGCCGGAGCGGGAGACGTGCTGGCCGGTATGGTTACATCACTTTTAGGGCAGGGTTTGGCACCTTATGAGGCGGCTTTGACCGGTGTGTACCTCCATGGACTGGCAGGAGATTTTGCGGCGCAGGAAAAGGGGAGGACCAGCTTGATCGCTTCAGACATTGTCGCTCATATTCCCGATGCCTTCAAACACTTGAGAAGATATTAATCAAAGAATGGATAAGAAGAGACGAAGTAGAATTTATCGGAACATCGGAAGGTGATAGCATGGACTATAAATTTACCAGAGCATGGGCGGAGATTAATTTGGATCATATCGCCCACAATGTGCGAGAGATTCGCCGGTTGGTAGGAAAACGGACCGAAATTATGGCGGTAGTCAAGGCCGATGCCTATGGCCATGGAGTTTTGGAGACTGTCAGTACCATGGTGGAGAATGGGATTACACGACTGGCCGTATCCATGCTGGATGAGGCCATCCAGCTTCGAAAGATTGGTATTGAGCTTCCCATCCTCGTTTTAAGTCATACCAGCGCCCAACGCGCCGATGAGCTCATTCGATACCACATTACCCAAACCGTTTACAGTCATGAAATGGCAAAGGCCCTTTCTGAAGAAGCCCAGAGACAGGGAACAAAGCTTCCCATACATATTAAAATCGACACCGGTATGACCAGGGTGGGATTTCTTCCGGGCTATAGCGCTGTCAAGGATGTGGTAGAAATTCAAAAGCTTCCGGGCATCATTGTTGAGGGGATTTTTACCCATTTTGCCACAGCCGATGAGAAGGACAGAAACTATACCCTTCACCAGATTGAGCTCTTTGAGAGTATCATCAGTGAACTCAACCGTATTGGCATTCTTATTCCTATCCGCCATGTGTCAAACAGTGCCGCCATTCTCCAATATCCCGAACTGACTCTGGATATGGTAAGAGCGGGTGTTATTCTCTATGGCATTTACCCGTCCGACGAGGTGGATAGAACCGTCATAGATCTAAAGCCGGCCATGATACTTAAGGCCAATATCACCCACATCAAATGGGTGGAGGAGGGAACACCCATAAGCTATGGACGTAAATTTATGACAACGAGAAGAAGTCGCATTGCCACAATACCCATAGGTTATGCGGATGGTTATTCCAGACTCCTTACAGGGAAAAGCCGGGTTTTGGTCAATGGCCAGTATGCTCCGGTTGTGGGTTCCATTTGTATGGATCAATGCATGATTGATATTACCGATATCATTGGTGAGATCAATGTCGGAAGTGAAGTGGTTTTAATCGGTTCTCAGGGTGAAAGGGAAATTACAGTCGATGAAATAGCAGGCCTTATCGGTACCATACCTTACGAAATTGTCTGCATTATCGGCAAGCGCATTCCACGGGTTTATTTTAAGGACGGACAGGTGGTTAATGTACTGAATTATCTTATTTGGTAATAGGCCGTCAATGTATACAAACAGTGGAAATGTGTAACAATAGAAGTGCATGCGTAACCTAATCTTAATTTGACGCTCTTGAAACGGGTTCCTTATAATATAAACAAGAGCAAAAGTCACTTGGGGTCAAGCAATGTAAGGTCAATACTTTTTACAGGAGTGAAGAAAATTGCTGGTAAGAAGAGGCGACATCTACTATGCTGACTTAAGTCCCGTTGTAGGTTCTGAACAGGGTGGTGTAAGACCTGTATTGGTTATCCAGAATGATATAGGAAATAAATTCAGTCCCACCATCATTGTTTCAGCCATAACCTCACAATTAGATAAGGCTCGTCTCCCGACACATATTGAAATTTTTGGAGAGAGTTTCGGCCTAAACAAAAACTCTGTAGTTCTTCTCGAGCAAATTAGAACCATTGACAAGAGAAGACTACGCGAAAAAGCAGGACATCTGGACGACTACTTAATGAGACAGGTTGATCACGCGCTTCGTACAAGCTTCGGCCTGAGCGTTACATACGTGCAGTAAAAAGCTTATGTAAGCGCCTCCCAAGGAGGAAACAAAATGATATTCAAAAGAAAAAGCAAGTTAGTGTTGATGGTTTGTGTCCTATTATCTTGTATTGTTCTCGTCGTTTCATCAGCATCAGGAGCGGGACAGCCGGGAAGTGATTCCGATCCTCTCGTCACCAAAAGCTATGTGGACCAACAAATTACTAAGTTGACTGCCCAAATCGGCTCCGGAACAACCGGAACCGGCACAGGCACAGTGGATTCAGCAGCGGTTGCACAGCTTCAGACGGACGTAGGGGATCTGACAAAGTTTATCATCGATGCATTGACAGAGATTGAGACATTAAAAGCTCGAGTCGCCAGCTTGGAAAGCGGTTATACGGTCGTTGAAGCAAAAACTGGGCAAAAAATCATCCTCTCTGGAGGCAGTGAGGCTCTTTTAAGAAGCGGTAAGGCAACGGCCATAAAGGGTGTCAACGGGGTTATTGTGGATGCCAGCTCGGGTCTTGATTTAAATGATGGGGCCAATGTTCCTGTTCAACATCTCCTGATATCCGCAAGAACCGATGGACGTGGCTTGCTAATTAAATCTAATTCGTTTCTGCTCATTCGCGGTGCATACACAATTCAGTAATGCTTGAAAAACAGTGCGAGGTGTATTTAAAACAAAAGTTTTGAATACACCTCTTTCTTTTTTTCTTATTTTATACGATAAATACTATGGAGCCCTAAATTATCATTTTTTCGGGTCGATGGCTATAGGTTATGAATAAGAGTGATCAGAAGGGGCTGAAGAAATAGGAATATGATGAAACGAGAACGCTTAATTAAAATTATTATTGTAGCTTTGCTGATTTTTGTTACCTTTTGGTTTGGGTTGAAGCCTATCTTTTTGGGAACTCAGGAAAGGCAGATAAAGGTTCAGCAGGGTAATTTCGAAAAAAATGAGTATGCCACCATTGTTATCGGGTCGGAGCCGGAAGGCATCGCCTCAGCTTTGGCCGCAGCAAGGGCTGGTTTAAAAACCTTGCTGATTACCGAGGATGAAGATCTGGGTAGCTATCTTAAGCAGAGCATGATTGCGCACATGGACGTTAAGCCGGGCTTTATTACGAAGAAGACGGTCATGCTTAATAAGGGCATTTATGAAGAGATTTTTGGAAAATTTACAATAGGTTTTAATGCTGAGGAATATGAAGAAAGTATCCGGAAGCTGGTGGAGCATGAAAAAAACCTGGATATTGTCTATGGCGGCATGCTACTGGAAGCCGAGCTTGATGAAGATGTTCTAAAAGGGATTCTGGTTCAACAGAATGACGGGAATCAATACTATCAAGGGCATAATTTTATTGACGCGACTCAGGATGGAAAGCTTCTTGTTTTGTGCAAGACACCCTATTTTAAGGGATCAAAAGACCTGGGCCTTCCCGGTTATTACGCACCGCTGGAGTTTAATTTCCGTGTAACCGGTGTTGATGTAGGGGCTTTAAAAAAGAGCCGGAAGACAACCGACCTTTTTGATGCATTCCAACTCGCCCTTAAATCCTATGAGAAAATCAACGCAGATACCAAGCTCATTTCCCCCTCTTTTGTCATCCAGAATGACAATGATGTAGTCATTACGGGGCTTAAGGTCTACGGGGTTGATGTTGAGGATGAACAGGCCATGACGGAGGCCTTTAAGGCGGCAGAGGAAGAAGCCAGGATGCTGACTGCTTTTATAAAAACGGTTTTGGTTGCTTTCAAGGACTGCGAATATAAAGAGAGCCCTCAAGGTTTTTTTATACCGGAGTATCGACATTTTGAAGGGCACTATCGATTGACAGTATCCGATATTCTCGATAACAAGGACTTCCCTAATAAAGTCGCTTTGAGTGCCGCACCTGTGGATGCAGGTAAATACGTCGATCAAATTGTTGAGTATATTGTGACCAAACCCATCGTATACGCAATACCTTTGGAGTGTCTCATTCCATCCAATCTTGATAATGTTTTAATGATAGGGGCCAAGGGCTCGTACACTTCTCTTGCGGCAACCAGCGCCGGCACCCTACCCACTCAAATGACCATTGGCGAGTCTGCAGGGCTTATTTCCGCCTATAGCTTTATTAATGGCTTATCGCCTGCCGATATGCTCAAGCTGACCAATGAACAGCAGAAGGCATTAAAAGCCTATATAAAAAAAGCGGGAATCGAACTCTCTGACTTTTCAGAAAGTCATTTTATTCCCGGTACCAACGATAAGCTTATGGACCACTGGGCCTATCCCTATGTGAAAATTCTTGGGGAATACGGTCTTATCGCAGGTGGGACGGACAATAACTTCAGGCTGGACTATAGAACCAGCCAGGACGTTATGGCCGTTCTCATCAAGAATATGATTCTCAAGATGGCTCCCGATTCCTATCATCTGAACCTTGATCAAGCCCTTAAAGCCTATGAAGTGAAGACGGAGCTTTTAGGGGAGACAGCCGCCGCCATGGTGCTTGAGACGCTATCCGTACCCTATCAACAAGGAAAAGCGCTTGAAACCCTTAAGGCCGAGGACCTTCTGCCCGAGACCCTGATAGAGCGATTAACACCCCAAGGGACTGTGACCATGGATGTGGTCCTTGGATTGGCTGTTGAACTGATCAAGGTCATGAAGTCCTAAATGAACCATTTATGGGTCGAGGCTTGCTGTGCAGTCCTTCCGGCTGCACTCTAGGGCCTTATAAAGCGAGTCTTAAGTGTAAGAAGCATAAAGCGGGGCAAGTCCATCATGCGCTTATAGCGGGAAGGTTCTTTTACAAGCCTATACAACCATTCAAAGCCGGTCTTTCTCATAAATTCCGGAGCAAGGCTTGCTGTGCCTGCAAAGACATCAATGGAGCCGCCAATACCCATAATGACCTTACAATTAAGCTCATGGACATGCTCATGAATCCAATGTTCCTGCTTGGGCGCACCTAATCCCACTAAAAGGATCTCGGCTTTTGCGGCATTAATCTGGTTGATTATGCCGGGGATATCACTGTCGTTGAAATAACCATTGCGAAAACCCGAAATATTGGCTCTGGGAAATTCGGAAAGGATGTTGATGGAGGCTTGCTCTGCAACACCGGGTTTGCCGCCAAAGATAAAGAAGCTGGTGGCACGCCTGTCGGTATTCATAAAAATGCGTCTTATCAAATCAACACCTGAAACCTTCTGCTTTACTTTACGGCCCAGTATCCGGGAAGCGAGAACGACGCCGGCTCCGTCCGCCACTAAAAGGTCGGCCTCATTTAATAACTGTTTGAGCGCAACATCCCGTTGGGCCTGCATAATGATTTCCGAGTTGGGCGTATAAATTTTATGGGCCTTTTTTTCTTTTAGCATCTCCATAACACGATCCAGCGCTTCGTCCATGGTGACATTATCAACCTGGACACCGTGTATATCTATTTTTTCAGGCATATTCCGTCTCCTTTCGTCAACCCTGTTGTCCTATTCATCAGTATTCGATTTTAACATACGATAGGCGATTTCAATATTGCTCTTTGCCATATAGACCAGCCGTTTCTTGGATTCGCGGAGCTGCTCTCTGATCTTTTCTCTATTTTCCCATACCTCATCCAAAACACGACAAACCTGATCGCTTTCCAGTTTCTCTAAATGACCGGCTGAGGGTTGTCCTATTTCCTTGAGGAAGGCCCCAACCTTGGGTTCGTAAACCAAGCCGGTTAAAGGAATACCCTGACTTGCAGCGTAGATAAGGGAGTGGAGACGCATCCCGACTAAAAGCTCAAGCCGTCCTGTAAAACCCAGCATAACCTCGGGGCGGTACATGCCCTCGATAACGGAAGCTGAGTTTTCCATGCGCGCTCTGATGGATTGAGAGATCTCATAATCTGACGGGTATTGCATGGGCATAAAAACAGGATGCAAACCATAATGTTCAACGCAATAATCCGCAATTTTTGCAATCTGGTCCAAATAGTTGGAGTCAGCCCATTTACGTATGGAAAAACCAACGAGGGACTTATCCTGAGGTATTCTTTCCTTGGCCATAAGGTCATTGAGGCAGGCCTTATCCGAAGGCTCCATGAGAATGGCCGGGTCGGAGGTTACATAAATATTGGGCTTGCTGATTCCCAAGGCCTTGATTTCTTGATAGGACTCGGAGTCCCGCAAGCTGATGGCATCCAGGCCGTTAAGTGTTCTACCGGCACAGTGGCGATTAATCGCTCTTTTAATGGGGCCAATGCCATTGGCGAAGAGCATAACCTTGGTACCGGCCCTTTTAGCCGTTTTTAAAACGGTCAGATAATAAAGGATCGATCGGGTGCTGGTATTATCTTGGATCAGGCTTCCTCCGCCTGCCAGGAAGAGGCGGGTTTTCTTGAGCCGCCCCCTAACCTTTAGGAGATTAAAGCGATTGATAGAATCCACCTGGTATAGTCTTTTGGTTTCCCGGGGATCTTTGGATAATACAAGAATGGTTATTTCAGAATCGAGCTTCCGTAAGGCATCAAGTGTTGAGCTCAGAATGGCTTCATCCCCGCTGTTTTTGTAGCCGTAATAGCCTAAAATCGCAATATCATATTGCTTGCCGTCTATCTTGACCATTTCTTCGGTTTTCAAAATGGTCTCATAAATAGTAAGCTGAGTCTGGCACATGTTCTTCAAGGAAAATTCTCGCTCGGCTTTCTCTCTTAACAGGCCTCCCATTTGTTCACGCTTTTCCTTGTTCAAGGACAGCTCTGCGAGATGCAATCCTAATTTGCGCCAATCCCGGGGTTCCACCAAATAGCCATTTACACCCGACTCAATGAGATCGCCCAAACCTCCCACACGGGTGCTTACCGTGACCTTTCCAAGACGGGCTGCCTCTAAAATGACATAGGGGAAGCTTTCGCTGATAGAGGTGAGTACGTTGATATCAATACTCTGGAAGAAGTCGAAAGGACGATCAACCATGCCGGTGAAATAGACATAAGGTGTCAAGCCAAGCTTATTAGCAAACTGCTTGAGATGAGGCATGAGCTCATCACCAGGACCGCTTATGAGAAAACGAGCTTTGGGATTGGCTTTAACAACTTCTGCGGCAGCCTTCAAGAAGGTTTCATGATCCTTTACGGGATGAAGCCTGGCCATAATGCCTATGAGCACACAATCCTCAGGAAAAGGAATCTTGAAACGCCGAAAGAACGCTTCCCGCGAACAAGGCTCTATTACATTGTCAAACGGAATACCGTTATAAACCGAATAAATGCGCTGCGGATTAAAGCCTCGCTCAATGAGCATTTCCTTGAAATTGTTGGATACGCTGACGTGATAATTGATGCGTCTTAAGGATATCCGATTGATGACGCCAAAGGAAAATCGCTTTAAAAGGCTGTGCATATAGTCCAGTCTATAGTCGCTGTGGACGGTTGTCACAACGGGGATCCCCGTCATACGCTTAATGATGGATGCCATCATGTTGGCCTTGGCGCCATGGGCATGGATAATGTCATACTGCCCTGATTTTACCAGCTGCAGTGTTTTGCGAAGATCGAAGATTATATTGCCCGTTTTTACGATGCGTGCATCAATTCCCATAGCCGCGGCATCATCATGAAACGGACCTTTTCTGAAGCTGACCAGAGTAACATCAATATGCTTTCCCAGTTCTCTCACCAACTGAAGAACATGGCTCTTGGCGCCACCCTCATCCCCGCCACCAATAAGATGAATTACTTTCATTTCGTTTTCCTTTCATGCTTGAGCATATCATAAACTGACATCTCGCCATTCATCTCCAAATAGAACACGTTGTTGGCGGAATCCGATGCTTTTTAATAGTGCATAGGTTTCATCATAATCATAATCAATAGTGTCCGGATGATGAGCGTCAGAATTAACCATAATGGGGATATCCATCTCATGGCAGGCCTGAAGAATCCACTTACTGGGATAGGGCTCCTTCACATAGCCGCGAGCAATCCCTCCCGTGTTAACTTCCACAATGGTATGGGTGAGGGAGATAATATCCAATGTCTTGCTGACCTCATCCCGGTATTCTTCATCCTCTTCATCGAAATAAATATTATCCGTATTGTTCTTTCCTATAACATCCAAATGGGCCACTATATTGGGGGGCATCTTTAAAAGCATATCCCGTACCTGGCTGTAGTAAGCCTTATAAAGTGCTTGAATATCTCCGCCAAAGCCTTCTTTAAGGGATTCCTCAAATTCCTGACGGCTCCCATCCATGGGCATTAAGCGGCCTGTTTCTTCGTTTTTTAAGAAGTGAACCGAACCAATGGTATAATCGATCCCCTTCTTTTTGCGCCAATCGGTACAGCCAGCGTAGTAGTCTGTTTCCAGACCCGTATATATTTCAATGGCGTCCTTGTATTTTTCTTTAAGGGCTTTGGTGGTTTCGATATACACTAAGAAGTCATCCTGCTTCATATTCCAGTCACTGTCGAAGTTGACCGGGGCATGGGCAGAAAAACCAAACACCTTAAAATTCTTTTCTAAAGCTGATTTTATATAGGATTCCAGGTCTCCCATTCCGTGGTCAAAGTTACTATGAATATGGAATGAACTTCTAAACATAAAAACTCCTTTTGAATTACGGTCTTCGCTTATTCGGTCGAGGCTTGTTATGAGTTTCACGCATCTCTATAACGGGTCGAGGCTTGTTATGCGTTTCACGCATCTCTATAACGGGTCGAGGTTTGTTATGCGTTTCACGCATCTCTACTAAACACCCTAAACATATCGCTCAATGTCTTGAGGGAAACCAGCTCTACCTGGCGCTTAATTTTCTTTGTTGTGGTTTTCTCAAATTCTCCTTCACGAATTTCAAAATGTTTGATCTTTTTATAGGATGATAGCTTTTTATTAACCTTTAAAACCTCCTGCTTAATGAGCTTATAAAGCTCATCCGGAACAGGAACCTGGCCGTATTTTTCGACGATGACCTCCATATTGGGCACAATCTTGGCACAGACGATGGTATCCTCTTCGTCACCGTCTACACCATAAACAAGGGACTCTTTAATGTACTCGCTTTTATTGAGATAGAGCTCTACATCCTCTGGGAAGATGTTCTTACCATTCTTGGTGACAATGACATTCTTTTGACGCCCCGAGATATGGAGAAAGCCTTTCTTATCAATATATCCATTATCGCCGGTATATAGCCAGCCATCCCGAAGAACCGCTTTGGTGGCTTCAGGATTCTTATAATAGCCCAGCATAGTGATAGGGCCTTTTACCTTGATTTCCCCTATACCATCCGATCCGGGGTTTTCTATGGCCACTTCAATTCCTGAAACAGGTAAGCCCGCCGACTCATCCCGGAAGTAATCCAAACGGTTAACTGCCACAATGGGAGAGCATTCAGTAAGGCCATAGCCTTGCATGATATTAAAGCCCATGGCACGAAGGGCCTTTGCAGCCTTTGGGTTGAGGGCGGCTGCCCCTGAAATAATCATACGGAGATTACCTCCTAAATTATCCAGCACTTCGTTGAAAATCTGACGTCTGATATCGATTTTGAGCTTCATTAGGATTCCGGCGACAAAGATGCCAAATTTAACAGCACCATAGCGATTCTCCTTCTGAGCCTTTTTGATAACCTTGGAATAGACGTTTTCAAGAATGAGGGGAACACTCATCATCATGGTGGGCTTATATTCCTGAAGATTTTTATTGATATGCCGCAAACCTTCACAGAAGCAAATGGTAACACCTAGGTAGACCATGGTTAAAAAGCCTGCCGTGCATTCATAGGTATGATGAAGGGGCAGAATTGACATAATGAGGTCGTTATTATCCGCATATAGCAATTGGGAAACCGCCATGATATCGGAGACAATATTTTTGTGGCTCAGCATGACGCCTTTGCTCTGATCGGTGGTTCCCGAGGTAAAAATCAACATATTCATTCCTTCGCGATCAAGGGGGGTCTGAAGAAAGGTACTTTTCTTTCTGTCCACCAGGGTTTTTCCCGTTTGAAGTAATTCACTGAAGGAAAGAACACCATTTTCGCTTTTTTCAAGATCAAAGGATATGATCTGTTTAAGATGGGGGAGGGTCAATTGGCTTTGGGCCAAAGTATCAACATAATCGCCGGAACAAAGAACGGTACAAGCATCACTTCGTTCAAGCAAACTATGCAGCTCATGCTCAGGAAGCTCCTTATCCAAGGGGACCACCACACCGGTACCATTGACTACCGCCAGATAAGAGAGGCACCATTCATAGCGGTTTCCGCTTAGAATGGCAATATTACCACCCTTAAGGCCTAAATTGCACAGGGCTGAGCCCAGGTAGTTGATTTCATTCTGAAACTGACGAAAGGAAATGCTTTTTAACTTTCCTGTTATGGTATCCTTTACTAGAAAAGCGTCTAAATCACCATAAATATCAGCGCTTTGTTGAACCATGTCTCGAAGATCACTGATTTTACGCACATCGTATAACTTAAGTGCTTTTCTCATCCTGATAGCTCCTAACTTTGCTTTGGCCATGTGTGAAGTTGTATTTTTTGGCTATTACGCACATGACGAAAACTATTATACTTGAAACTAAAAGGGATGACAATAAAAAGAACGCTCTATGAGGGCCAAGGGCTGTTTTCCCATCGAAAGGACTATCCTCTGGCTATAGGATGATCACCCTATTTGATTTTCAGTGAAACTCCCATAAACTTTGTCAATAAAGCCAAGTAATTTCGCTAACATTGTTGAAAAATAGGACCTTGCTATGGTATTATGATGTCATAAATGTGATCAATAATGGCGATAGTCATGTCGAAAAGAGGAGAATCCAATGAGTAGCGTGATCAAAGTGAATTCGTGTGTCTATTCCCGTTTGGGGTACGGAAGAACGAACAACACCAATTCCTTCTACATGAACGGCAAATTTACATCCGAGCACCACATCGATAATGTTCAGGCTTCAATGGAAAATAGAGGGTCGGAGTATCTCTTTGCAGTTTCGGATAATATGATCGTTGATGATCCCGGAGAGGATACCAATGTGTCCATTCTCAAGGAAATAGGGAGATATCACGAGAAAATTACGGTTAATGAGGGGGATATTGACTCCAAGGCGAAAGAATTTGAAGCCCGAATTAACGATACTGAACGGCTTTTAGAGAGCATTCTTGAAATGAATAAAATACCTGTGACCGACTCGCGTTGGCATCTCGGGTTTTCAGGGCTGCTCCTTTCCGACAGCCAATTCGTGGCACTTTCAGGTGGAAAAGGCCACATTTTTATGATGCGCGAAGGTATGTTCAGACCTTTAGCTTCAGAAACAACCAAAGCCAAGCGTATGATTGATGCAAAAATCTATGAATCGGATGAGCCCGATGAAATAGAACTCCCCGATGGTGAAAATAAAGGGAGCATTATTGTTTCCGATATTTATGATCTTCAGGAGGGAGATTCCTTTGTGCTTCTGAGTGATGGTCTTATGGAAGCACTTGGCGAGGAAAAGGTTGAGGACTTATTATCACTCAGAAGTGATAGTGGGTATATTGCTTTTCGATTGGTTGATGAAGCCATGAAACGCAAATCCAGCGGCGATCTGACAGCTTTGGTGGTACAGGTGGAGAGAATTTTTGAGGGTCAGGGAGCCCCAAAGAGAGTGCCTTCCCCCAAGCAGACGCAACAGGCCATGAAGGCCAAGGTTGATAAGCTTAATAAAGCGCCCGCAGTTACCTATAAATACAATAAGCGCAGTTCTAGTAAGTATCAAAGTATCATTTTCGTGACATTGGTTATTTTAACGGTCTTGGTGCTTTTTGGTTTCTTGTACCTGATCATTAATTCCTTAATGAATACAGGAAAGAATAATCTTCCTTCACCGCCTCCGTCCACTAGCGCATCGGTTACACCCACACCAGGTGAGACGGGGATTCCAACTGATGAACCGACAGAAGAACCAACCACTGAGCCTACCAATACCCCTGAAGAGACACCTACTCCCACGCCTAATGCAGGGGAAATCATTAATCACGTGGTAAAGTCGGGAGAGAGCATTAATTCTATCGCCAGAAAATACTATGGCAACACTGATTTGGTCGGTAAGCTATGCACGTATAATAATATCAGCGATCCGAACAAAATTAAAATTGACCAGGTCATTAAGGTTCCACCTAAGGACGTTCTGCTGGCACAATAGCACTAAGCGACAAAATTAAAGAGCTGTTGCACAGGTGAATTACCATCACCGGGCGACAGCTCTTATATATTCTATGAGGAGAGATTTTTACATAAAAAGGCCGATCATTCAATTCATTTTTGAGTGAATATTTATAGCTCTAAAAATTTATCCATCAGCTTGTGGCCTTCCTCTATGAACACACCGGAAGTTCTGGCGCAGACTTCGGAGTACATCTGGTCGGGGTTTACCAATTCCGGTTTTCGGCCATCGTATATCAAGAAGGGGACCGGTTCCGAGCAATGGGTTTTAATAGCGATGGGCGTCGGATGGTCCGGCAATATCATCAGCCTATAATCATTTCTGCCTTCCAAACCCTTCAGCAGCGTGCCCAGAACCTCGGAATCAATAAGCTCTATGGCACGAATCTTATCTTTTAGATGTCCTTGGTGTCCGCATTCGTCGGGCGCCTCAATATGGATATAGACAAAGTCTCGGCCTTCACTGAGTTCTTTAAGGGCGGCCTCGGCTTTCCCTTTAAAATTGGTATGAATATTGCCAGTGGCCCCTTCAACCTCAACGGTCTTCATGCCCGATGCAATACCAATTCCTTTTATCAGATCGACGGCTGAAATAACGGAGCCGCAAAGCCCATATTTTTCCTGAAAGAGCGGGACTGAAGGCTTCTTTCCCTGTCCCCAGAGCCAAATGGAGGTGGCAGGCTGTAATCCTTTTGAAATGCGCCGAAGGTTAACGGGGTGATCCTTTAAAAGCGCTTCACTCCGTTTCATGAGGTCCAAGGCCGTCTCCTGTCCGGGGCCTTTTGGCAGATAATTTAATATCTTCTGCCCCGAGATATCATGGGGAGGGGTGAGAGCAATAGCCATGGGGCCATTTCTCCAGAGCAGACAGTGGCGATAGCTGATGCCTGGAAAAAAGGAGATTCCCTCCTGGTTAAGCCCTTGAGCGATTGCATTCATGAGCTCGGTGGATTCTTCAGTCGTGATTTCTCCGGCGCTGTAATCAACCATGGTACGCTCTTCAAAAGCCTCTTCATTGCTTAAGGTAACAAGATTGCACCGAAGTGCGGTATCGTCGTCATGGAGTTCTAAGCCCATACTGACGGCTTCAAGCGGCGAGCGTCCCGTGTAAAAGACTTTAGGATCAAAACTAAACACAGCAAGATTAGCCACATCGCTTCCGGCAGGCATTCCCTCCGGGATGGTATGGACCAAGCCCAGCGTTGAACGCTTACATAAATAATCCATGTTAGGCTTAAAAGCTGCCTCAAGGGGTGTTTTCCCCCCAAGCTCCTCTATAGGCCAATCAGCCATGCCGTCACCGAGAATGAGAATATATTTCATAGGAGCCCCCCTTAAAATCTGTTTGATAGAATTGCATGCACAGAACATCTCTGGTGAGCGGTGGGTTATTATACCAGACGTTCAATTCTTTTTTAGTAGCATGCCAGTGAAAATACTGGAGACAACAATATGGGAAAAGCTGCTTTTTAATAAAAGCAGCTTAATTTTTTGTCGAAGCATTTAATGGGTCCAGGCTTGTTTATGTGATCCACCTCTTAAAGTTTAGAAGCAATATACTCATCCCGACCGGCTGTATTCCATATCGGAGAATTTCTTCCAATGCGACGAATGGACTTAATGCGAAGATCGCTTACCGCATCCCCGGATAGCATATTCATAAGGGCAGCCATGATAACTGCAACCAACTCTCCATCATCTTTTGTATCGTGACTGTCATGAATTGCCACAGCACTTTCAGTTTTTGATAGATCATCATTCATGGCATTTTCTGTTTGAGGTTTACTAGATCCAAAAAGCTTAGAAAACAGTGACATATTAATCCACCTCCGCTTTTCTTATGTCTTAATGTTGTCCTGTTAAAAGTAACACAATACCGTGTGCAAAGTCAATCCTAATCCATATAGGTTGCGCATTTTTTGGTTTTTGATATAATAAAAATGTATAGGATAATTGAAAATTCAACATTTTTGGAGGGTGAAAATGGGAAATATAACCAAGGATACGATTATTATTGATGTCCTGATGATGGATAGGACAACAGCCCCTATTTTTATAAAGCACGGTATGCATTGTCTCGGATGTCCCTCGGCATCAGGTGAAAGTATCGCTGATGCATGCTCGGTTCATGGTATTGATGCTGACAAGCTCGTGGAGGATTTAAATACCCATCTTGATACCCGTGATATCCATGCAGAATAAACTAATACTTCCTTAACTAAGTTGGTTCATCATTATGCAATCAACGAGCTCCGTTCATCTGCATGCAGCAAGCCCCGCTTATTGAGTCAACAACAAGCTTACACTGACTATACTGTAATATGCTTCTGAGGAACAATGTTCCCAGAGTTCACGATTGTAAAATATTGAAAAGCTTAACAGGACTCCTATTTTATGAGGTGAAATATGAAAATAGAAGAAATAGCCAGCATTCTCGATGCGGAGGTCTGCACTCAATTCAATTGTGCAGACATGGATATACGATCCGCCTGTAGCGCTGACCTTATGAGTGACGTCATGGCTTTCTCGAAGGAAAGCGCCATGCTTTTGACAGGCCTGGTGAACCCACAGGTGGTTCGGACTGCTGAAATGATGGATATCAAGGTTGTAATCTTTGTTAGGGGGAAGAAGCCCCCAGCACCCATGATTGAGCTGGCTGAAGAAAAAGGAATTGTTCTTCTTTATACCCAGCACCCCCTCTTTGTAGCTAGCGGAAGGCTCTATAAAAATGGTATTCATGGTCATGGAGAATAAAGGATGAATAATGTAATTGTGAGAGACTATTTTATACCGGCTAACGATTTTACGGTAGCGGGTGAAGCCTCAAGCAGTGTACGAAAAATTTTGGCTCAGCTTGGTGTAGATCCTTACGTGGTTAAGCGTACATCCATAGCAATGTATGAGGCTGAGATAAACGCGGTTATTCATGGACATGGGGGAAAGGCTCACGTTGAGATTGACGGAAGCAAGGTAACCATATGCATCTCTGATGAGGGACCCGGCATAGCTGATTTGGAATTGGCCATGCAAGAAGGGTATTCCACTGCCCCTGACAGCATCAGAGAAATGGGATTCGGGGCAGGAATGGGCCTTTCCAATATTAAAAAGCATTCAGATATTTTAAAGATAGACACCGAGCTTAATAAGGGTACTACGGTGAATATTACGGTTTTCTTCAGCGCCGTATAGCCCTTTGATTTTATCAATGAGCGAAGGGGTTTCATGATGGAGCAGGAGTATTTTCACTCTGTTATGCTAATTAAAGAAAAATGTAAGGGCTGTACCAATTGCATTAAGCACTGCCCTACAGAAGCAATTCGCGTTCGTAACGGCAAGGCAGTCATCATAAAAGAGCGGTGTATCGATTGCGGGGAGTGTATTAGGGTATGTCCCTATCGTGCCAAAAAAGCAGTTACAGATTCACTGGAGAGTGTATCAGCTTATCGCTATAAAATTGCGCTGCCGGCGCCTTCTCTATACGGGCAGTTTGGAGATAAATTCCCACGTGAGCGGATTATCTACGCATTGGAGCAGTTGGGATTCGATTATGTTTATGAGGTGGCTAGGGCGGCGGAAATCGTCACCCATGCCTCAGAACTCTATCTAAAGAATCAAGAGATAAGAAGACCTGTAATCTCATCTGCATGCCCGGCCGTTGTAAAACTCATTCAGGTGCGCTTTCCCAACCTTATTGAGAACTTGATAAGAATTGAGTCCCCAATGGAAATCGCAGCAACCTTGTCTAAACAGGAGGTCCATGAGAAGCTGGGCATTCCTCCTGAAGAAATAGGTGCTTTCTTCATTTCACCCTGTGCAGCAAAAGTGACCAGTGTTAAAGCACCCTATGAAAACAAAAAATCTCATGTAGACGGTGTTTTAGCTTTAAAGGATGTGTACCTCCCGCTTCTTGATATTATGAAGAAGCATAAAGAAAAGGAACCGGAGCAATTTTCACTGTCAAGTGCCATTGGTGTGGCATGGGCCGGAACAGGGGGTGAAAGCTCAGCCATTCAAGAAGGACGGCGCATTGCCGTACATGGTATAAATAACATTAATACCATTTTAGAACAAGCCGTTCAAGGAAGCCTTGATAATATTGATTTTATAGAAGCTCTGGCCTGTCCGGAGGGCTGTCTGGGAGGCCCGTTAACCGTTGAAAATCCGTTTATTGCAAAAGTAAATCTAAAAAATGAAATAAATAGAATTAAGAAAAATCATACTCATAGTGTCAAAAAGGTTGAAAATGTCAACGAGTATGTCTGGAAGTCCACCGTTGAGTACAGGCCTGTCCTGAAGCTTGATGATAATATGATAAAAGCCCTCGAGAAAATGCAAATGATTGACGAAATCACGGACGGCCTTCCAGGGCTGGATTGTGGGGCTTGTGGTGCACCAAGCTGCCGAGCGTTGGCAGAAGATATAGTCAGAGAAAATGCCAAAGAGACAGATTGCATATTTAAGCTGCGTGAAAAGGTTAATAATATTGCCAACCAATTACATCAGATAGAAGATTCTTAGCATGAAGGCAGGGAGATAAAGTACGAAAATCACTGTCAGTTCTGTTCAGTCTTAATTCTGGGCATGTTTGTGGCAGTGTGTTTTAGAAAAGAGGATAAAATGACAGTAGAAGAATTAGCGCATAAATTAGGCTTTACCATCATGTCCGGTGGAACTGACCGCTTGAAAAATGAGGTGACCGGAGTCTATGCCTGCGATCTCTTGAGCCACGCCATGGCTAAGGTGCAAAGCGGGGATCTGTGGGTTACCGTTCATACTAATCTCAATGTGGTGGCTGTAGCCTCCTTGACCGACGCCGCCTGTGTACTTATTCCGGAAAGCATCTTTGTTGAACAGCAAACTCTGGAAAGAGCCCTTGAAAAAGGGGTGGTTTTTCTTTCATGCTCATCCGGAACAGCCAAGGTTTGCCATGAAGTGCTTTCGGTGCTTCTAGACCCGTCATGAAGTACTGGGTGGATCTTCATATTCATTCCTGTTTATCTCCATGCGCCGAAGAGGATATGACACCCAATAAC
>JAEYPI010000181.1 GCA_023410885.1 Bacillota bacterium | reverse complement strand
CTTACGAAGTATGTCTTAATTTTTGGGTTTACATAAGCTAATCCTGTTTACCAGAGAGTATCAAAAATCACTCATACACAGAAATCTTTTCATTCCCAGAATAGCACATCGAATAATCTGAAGCACTATTCATTGGTAATATTCTTAATATGTGACATATAAAGAATTACAAACCTAGTCGCATAATTCTTAATATGTGACATATCAAGAATTACAGACCTAGTCGCATAATTCTTATTTTGCGACTAAAATATGAGGTGCAATTTCACCTCATATAATTTAGTGAGTTAACCTCCCCTTCTCTTTAATCCTGTCGTACACTAATGGGCATGGTTATGGTGCATATCAGGTGTATGGGCATGGGAGTGCTCAGTTTTTTCATGAACATGGAAATGACTATGCTCAGTATTATGACAAAGCCCATCATCGTGAGTATGATTGTGATGATTATCCTGATGATGATGCCGATGTGCATGCATGATCTCATTGTGGGTATGTAAATGCTTGTGTCGTTCTGCACCTGAAAAATAGACACCGACAATCATCAACAATAATGCCAAAATGAATGATAAAGCAATTGGTTGGTCAAATATCAATACCGATAGCAGAACGCCTATAAAAGGAGCGACTGCATAATAAGCGCTTGTTCTTGCGGCTCCAAGCTCTCTTTGTGCTAGAATATAAAAATATATACTTAATCCGTAAGCTATAAACCCTAAGGATAAAGCTAGTAATATATAGAGTGTATTTGCACTGTACTGCTTTAATGAAAGTGCAATAATAAGAGACCCAAAGCCCGATCCAAATCCTTTAACCACAACTATTTGTAATGGGTTCTTTAACGATAGCATGCGTGTACAGTTGTTTTCAAAGCCCCAAAACAAACAAGCCAGCAAAACAAAAACAGAACCAAGGGAAAACGAAAAGCTACTCAAATCCTCAAAGGATAAGAGAATACTTGCTAATGTAATAAATGAGATTCCTATCCATAATCGCTTACCTATAGCCTCTTTATAAATTAACAACGCCATCAAGGATGTTGCTACAATTTCAAAATTGTTGATAAGGGCAGCATTAGCAGAGGTGGTCATGTTAAGACCAATCATCAAGCTAATCGGTGCTGCGATATCAAGTAAAACCATTCCCAAAATATAGGGTGCATCATATTTTGATATCTTTTCTTCGGTTGGTTCTTTTTTTCTAATGCTCACGATTAAATTAATGGCTAGCATGCCGAGCCCAGCGCCCAGATATAGTAATGCTGCAATTAATGTACCTGGTATTTCAACCAGCAATAGCTTTGATAAGGGCGAACTAATGCCATAGAGTGTAGCTGCCAAAATGGCCACATAAATTGATGCACATTTATTTTTCATTGAGTTAACGTCCCCTGCTTAATAATCCCATTATAGGGCTTTTTAAACGCTGCAGCAACAATCCCCTTTTATTGGACACCCCATTCCACGTGAAGCTGTCGTGACCAGTGTCACGATAGGGTATCTCATTCTCTTTCATAGACATACCCTCCTATTGATGGTCTCTTAATCTATATCATATTGACAATGGTTATTTTAATCAATGACCAGTTCGTTACGTTACGTTCATTTAGTAACAGAGGGAAGGAAAACTGTTGGTTTATTTGCCTCAGGCTGAAAACGATAGCCTTGAACTCACCCTAAAATATAGGTGCATTCCCACCGAAATGCACCACAAGCCTCGACCCGTAAAAAGAAGGACACCCTCCAACGGCGTGCCCTTCAATGTTAGTATTCACTTATTTTGTTTCAACGATGTACTGATTCAAAATAGATTCCAGCATTTCCTGACGACCCGATGAAAGCCTGGGTTCACCATTATTCAGGGTATAGGCCTCCAGTTCCTTAAAGCCCACCTTCCCTGCAATAATTTCCTTACCAATACCGGAATTAAAGCTTTCATAACGCTTCTGAATAAACTTTTCAAACACCCCATCCTTAACGAGCTTATGGGCAACCTTAAAGCCTCTGGCAAAGGTATCCATGCCGGAGATATGGCCATAGAAGAGATCATCCGCCTCAAAGGAAGCACGCCTGACCTTTGCGTCAAAGTTGAGTCCGCCCTTGGTAAAGCCGCCTGCTAACAAGACCTCATACATAGTCAAGGTTGTATCATAGAGGTTTGTCGGGAATTGATCGGTATCCCAGCCCAATTGGGCATCGCCCTGATTGGCATCGATGGAGCCTAGGGCATTGTTGATTCTAGCCACTCTGAGATCATGCTGGAAGGTGTGCTGAGCGAGAGTCGCATGATTGGCTTCAATATTCAGCTTGAAGTATGGATCCAGGCCATAGGTTTTTAAGAATCCAAGCACTGTAGCGGCATCAAAATCATATTGGTGCTTGGTGGGCTCCTTGGGCTTGGGTTCAATGAGGAATTGCCCTGCAAAGCCAATTTCTCGGGCATAGTCAACGGCCATTAACAAAAACCGAGCCAAGTTATCCAGTTCAAGCTTCATATCAGTATTCAAGAGGGTTTCATAGCCTTCCCGGCCGCCCCAGAACACATAATTCTGACCTCCCAATTCCTTGGTGATCTCCATAGCTTTCTTGACCTGGGAAGCGGCATAGGCAAAGACGTCAGCATTGCAGGATGTTGAAGCGCCGTGAACAAATCTGGGATGTGAAAAGGCGTTGGTGGTTCCCCACAGGAGCTTCACTTTACTATGCTGCATGCGATCTTTAATTCTTTGAACGACCTGATCCAATCGTTTGTTAGTCTCATTTAGTGTTTCTGCTTCAGGGGAGATGTCCCTGTCATGGAAGCAAAAGAACGGTACACCAAGCTTTTCACAGAATTCAAAGCATGCCTCCACTTTTGCAAAGGCCAAATCCATTGCATCAGTCAAATGATCCCAGGGTCTCTGAGCCGTTCCGGCACCAAAGGGATCAGAGCCACGAGCCTGAAAGGTGTGCCAGTAGGCCACTGCATAACGTAGATGCTCCTCCATGGTTTTACCGTCAATAACCTCGGTTGGGTTGTAGTACTTGAAAGCCAAGGGGTTATCAGAGCCCGGGCCTTCATATGGAATTGGGGTGATACCTTTAAAAAATTCTGACATAAATAGCCTCCTCACTTTTTATAAATTCAATTATTATCTTCCATAAAGCTTTCTGATAGGGATAATGGCGGCTCCCAGAGCTGAAGAATCTTCTCCAAACCGCGATGGCACAATGTCAACATGGCCTGAGGGATATGAGAGTGCAAGCTTTTTAGCTGTCTCCCTAATGCTATCAATGACAAGCTCCGAATATTCCGGGAATCTTTTTCCTAGGACAATTTTCTGTGGATTAAACGTATTAATGATATAAGCTATGGCCTTGCCCAAGCTTACTGCTGCCTCCTGAAAAACTGTTAAGCTCTCGGCATCCCCCTGCTTCGCTTTTTCTAAAAGCGATATAAAAACGGGTTCCACTGCTACCTCATCCTCCGGGTGATTGTGCTTTTTCCGTGCTCTGGCCACCATGCCGTTAATGGATGCGATTGTTTCTAAACAGCCGACATTTCCGCATTTACAGGTAGGACCGCACTCATCCACCGGAATATGCCCCACTTCTCCCGCGCTTCCGGAAAAGCCACGGTAGATCTTTCCACCTAGATACAATCCTGCACCAATACCCGATTCAATATTGATACAAACAAAATCTTCAACCTGCTGACATAGGCCCAACCACTTTTCACATGAAGCCGAGCACATGGATTCGTTATCCAGATAGACGGGTACTTGCAATGCATCCTGTAAGGGTTTAAGAAGTTCAACCCCGGACCATCCCAGGTTGGGTGCTAGAATGATTTTTTTGTCCTTCAGGTCCAACATACCAGGAATGGAGACCCCTGCTCCCAGAATTCTGCTTATTGGCAGCTTAAGTTTTTCTATCGCCCGGATATATTCCTGGGTAAGGGTTGTTATCGCCTGTTCAGGGGTTAAACCAATAGAATTCTCTTGTTTTTTCCTGTAGATAATCTCGCCGGTCAAATCCAGCACCACTGTATAGGTGAAGCGCACATCAATGTCAAAACCCAATGCGAAATAAGAATAGGGCTTAAGCTCCAGCATGACGGGTTTTCGTCCTCCCGAAGATTCCCCTTCTCCCGTTTCTTGAATAAATTCATCATTTAGCAAGGCCCGTACAATGGCTCCCGATGCCGTAGCCGAAAGACCTGTTATATCGGCCAGTGCCTTTCTGGATATACCCGCTGTGGTTCTGACCAGGTCCAGGATGATGGATTTGTTCATCTCCTTTAGATATTGATTATTTCCTGTCTTCCGTTCACTCAAGTGACTACCTCATTTCTATCGGGTTTAGGTCCTTTGTAACTGGGCCAGGGTCTTGAAATCATGCCTCAGCGATTGATAGAGATTGGTGTAAAGCTTGTAATAGCCTTGATAAATCTGATGGTTGGCTGAATCATAGCTTTGCTTGGTTACCACATCAATAGTAGCATCGCAGGCCTCAGCCACGCTCCCATAAACACCTGACCCCACTCCGGCCAGAAGGGCTACACCCAATGCGGGACCTTCACCGGAATTAACTGTATGTATAGGCGTTCCAAATAAATCGGCTTGAATCTGACGCCATAAGGGGCTCTTCCCTCCGCCTCCCGAAGCGCGGACCTCTTCTATGCCGACACCCATCTCTTTGATGATTTCAAGACAATCCTTAAGACTGTAGGCGACTCCCTCCATGATGGCACGAAGCATATCCCGCTTGGTGTGCTTAGCCGAAAGACCAAAAAAGACACCTCTGCAATCCGGATCTAAATGCGGGGTTCTCTCTCCCATTAGGTAAGGCAGATAAAGCAGGCCATTGGCCCCAACCCCGGACAGACTGGCAGCTTTGTCGGTAAGCTGGTAGACATCCATATCCATAAGGGCAGCTGTTGACATCTCCTCATGGCAGAAATGATTTCTGAACCATTGCAGAGATAACCCTGCTCCCTGGGTGACGCCCATAATATGCCAGGTATTGGGTACAGCGTGACAAAAAGTATGTACACGTCCCTTAGGATCTATGCTGACTTTGTCGGTGTAGGCGAAAACAACCCCGGACGTGCCTATGGTAGATGAAATGATCCCCGTCTTGACAATACCGTTACCTACGGCGCCTGCCGCCTGGTCACCCGCGCCACCAACAACCGGTGTCCCTGCCTTCAGGCCGGTAAGCTCGGCTGCCGTGTGGGTCACTACACCGGTAATTTCCTGTGATTCATAGACTTTGCCCAGCATGTCTTTATTAAGGTCCAGCTTTGAAAGCACTTCTTCGCTCCAGCATCGATTGGGAACATCCAGGAGTTGCATGCCGCTGGCATCGGAAACCTCGGTTGCAAATTCACCGGTCAGGCAGAATCGTATGTAGTCCTTAGGTAGCAATACTTTTCTGATCTTGTTAAAAATTTCTGGCTCATGATTTCTGACCCAAAGTATTTTTGAGGCTGTAAAACCAGTCAAAGCAGGATTAGCAGTAATCTCAATGAGACGCTTGGCACCAACCCTTGATGTTATTTCCTCACATTCCTGAGCACTTCTCTGGTCACACCAAATAATCGCCTTTCTTAAGACTTTGTGCTCATCATCCAGCAGAACTGCGCCATGCATTTGCCCGGATAAGCCGATTCCTTTGATTTGAGCTGAGTCTATGCGACTTTTATTCAATACATTCTGGATGGACGTAGTGGTGGCACGCCACCAATCCCCTGGATCTTGCTCAGCCCATCCGTTTTTTGGTTGATAAAGAGGATATTCCTGGGTATCACTGGCTAATGATTGACCTTTTTCGTTAAATAGCACGGTTTTGGTTCCTGAGGTTCCGATATCAATTCCAAGAAGATAAGCCATACTACTCCTCCAATCAAACTTAATAGACTTAATAATCTTATATTAATAAGTTTATCTTCTTAGTAAAACTTTTTCAAGTGGGTTTAATAACTTTTTCCAAATAAATACTTCGGTCAAAAAAGACTTGAATTTTGGTTATTGATAAATCAGTCCCAATGTGCTAAAATAGCTCTTGTTCATGACTAATCGGGGTGTAGCGCAGTTTGGTAGCGCGCTTGGTTCGGGACCAAGAGGCCTGGAGTTCGAATCTCCACACTCCGACCAAATAAGCACGATGGTTTTAATACTAAACCATCGTGCTATTTTATTGCGGTAGAAAATTTCATTTTTATGTATTATATTAATGTTAGATAAACTTAAATTTGACAAGGAAGCAGCTTATGAAGAACTTTGTAAAAGAATATTGGAAGACAATTCTATTTTTTGTGTTGATTGGGGCTGTTGGTGGCTTCTTTACTGGATTATATATGTTGGATAGTTATCCTGTAGAGATACAACAACAATTTCTGGAGCAAGGTCTTAACAGAACATTGCTTGGTTTGATTACAGCAGTTCAATCTGCTGGTTATGGTTTTGTGTTGGGTTCCTTGGGTATTTTGCTTGGCAAGAAGACTGGTCTTTGGAAAGATGAAAAGTCGTTAACGAAAAAGCCTCTGATTGCTTCGATTGTCGTTGCGGTAATTGGCGGACTGGCAATGATTTTACCTGATGTGTTGTTCTTTGGGCATTATTCAGAGGCAATTATGAATTCCTATGTAGTTAAACCGACTATTCCATACCTGCTGGCAACTGTGACATATGGTGCAGTTATTGAAGAAGTAATACTTAGACTTTTTGCAATGTCGTTAATAGCATTCATACTTCATAAGCTGTTTGGAAAGAAAAACGAAACCCCGACTGCTTCGATATTGATAGCATCCAATATTATCTCGGCTCTTCTGTTTGCTGCAGGACACTTGCCTGCAACATTCATGTTGATTGGATATTCTCCCATGATAATATTTAGGTGTTTCCTATTCAACGGTGGGCTGGGACTCTTGTTTGGTCGATTGTATCGAAAATATGGCTTGCGATATGCTATGATTGCTCATGGTGGATGCCATGTAATATCTAAGTTAATATGGATTTTGTTTATATAAATTCCAATTTGTCCGCCAGTAATAGGGTTTCACTGTTTTTTATATGGTTTCGTTTTTGAGTGAAACCTTGCGAAACCATTTAAAACCATATCACAATTATCCTATGGTGCCATAAAAATAGCGGATCTCAGAAAACTGAGACTCGCTATTTTTTCATATTTTTATGACGTGCTCCCCTGCCCGGTCCATGTCATCCTCTTCCCCCGCGACATCGCTTCCAAACGGTTCACTTCTGATTCGGTTTCCTTCTCTCGCTCCATTTTCCTCTTCTATCACGTGGAAAGACTTTACTGCGAAAGCACTTATAGTTGCGATGTTAGGCGTGTGGTTCAATAGTCTGTTCGCATAGTGAAAAGCGGGTTCTGAAAAACAGCAACCCGCTTTTATTGTAACACCAAATTAACTCAAATTTTATCTATTTTCGCTACTTTAGTAGTTTTTTATATTCAGCATATAAAATCACTTCATGCTGAATTCAACTGGTGTGTGTGAGCTATAAGCCCAGCCGATATCCATGGTGATGCCCAGTTCAGAAATTCCTTCATGTGTTAAATAGGTTTTTTCATTTATAACTACCAAATGGCTTGTAATCGCATATTGACGCATTTTTTCAGCCAACTCTCCCCTACCCTGCATTTCTAGGATGTCGGCAAATTCTGTCTTACCAAAATACACCTTAAAGGTATTATCATTCACGAGATACATAAACGATGCGGACGGATAAAAGGCCTCCTTGTCAAAGGTAAAGGTATAAAGATGATGCAGAATCGGGAAATAGCCGCCCATTGGGTTTTCAACTGGTTCCATGTATATATTAAATAGTCCGTTTGCAACCAGATCTTCAACTACTACCCTACGATCCTCAAGGGCTTGCTTGAGCGGAAGACGGTCGCCGTTTTCAATAGTAATAAACACCTTGTCGGCACGGGTTGTGTTAAGGTAGTACCGATAGCCATCATATTCATAAATAAGCTCGCGTGTATCAGTACCCCCATGAGGATCCTCAATTTTCAACTTCATTAGCGAGTATAAGGGATTAAGATACGCCGCCACCGACCCTGCGCCTTCGCGTATATCAACGGTTAGAGCTTCGTCAAGCGTATCATAGCCTTGTTTTGACAAACGGGCATAATTAAGCCCGCCATCAGCCGTGTCACTGTGTACAAAAAGTACACAGCCGCTTCTTACAATATCATATCGCATAATCAAAAAGCCTGAACCGACCACTTTGCCTGTGAATGGCTTAAAATCGTCCAGTTTCAATTGATCCCCTTTTCGGGCAAGGGCATATACCTCATTAAGTGTCATCCGCCGCACTCCAGGTGATGGTCTATTTTCAGTCCATGCCCGTTCGAGATCTTCAAGGCTGGCCTTGTCAGTTGCTTGCAGCCGATATACACTCCAAAGCTTATCATCGTTCAGTTTAGCCAACCATATTTCGCCATCCATCTGGTACACATTATATTGCAAGCCCGAATCATTGCAAGCAGCGCGCAGCCAACGTTCCTTATACTGCGATAGGTCGCTTAGAAGTAATGAGCCGAAGTCTATTTTGGAAGCAAGCTCGTCTTCTTGAACAAATGTCTTCTCATATTTAACGTTCCAATGCTCCACATCCCCGTTTTCGATGTTGGCAATAATCAAGCCGTTTTTACCAAGGCCATAGACATAGGGCATAGATCTCCTGTCAGCCATAAAGGAACTGAGAGGATTCATAAAAATGCAATCGGCAAACTCGTAGCAACCGAAAATATCTTCGTCGGGTTTCGATTCTGTAATGGAAAACCTGACTGCGGAGGCAAACTCGTAACTACCGAAAATATCCTCGTCTGGTTTCGGTTCTGTAAGGGAAAACCTGACTCCGGAATTCCCCGAATCAATAGCATCGTTTTCAATGTTGGGGTAAGCCGTTCTCACAGCGTTAATTAACAGATAAACGGACAGCGCAAGCAAAACTGCAATCGCACAGAAGCAAAACCGCCTGTATTCTTTTTTCATCATAAATTCACTCCCTCAGAGCCGGATTCGTTACAGACTATTGTAATAGTTTACAACAATAGACTATCACAGTAGTCCAGATATGTAAAGGGGTTACAAGACTATTAAAATTCAGAAAAACAATAAAAACTGCTTCTTCCCTTTTATTTAATGCAGGGGAATTGCTGTTATTGAATGTTTTGCGGGTCTCAATACTTATACGAAATTACTTAACGAATGG
>JAEYPI010000136.1 GCA_023410885.1 Bacillota bacterium | reverse complement strand
TAGGCAATAAAACACGCTATGAGCTTATAAAAGCATTAAAGGATCAGTCCATAGCAACCTGCTGTGACCGCATTGAATTCTTTGAAAATGGTGTAAGTGTCGGGGATGTGGTGAAATTTACAGGGTTAGCCCAATCAACGGTATCACAGCATCTTTCAGTTCTTTTAAATGCAGATCTGATACGGAAGGAGAAGAGAGAGCTCTGGAGCTGCTACTTTCTCAATCGACCGGTGTTGGAAGAATTTTTAAAGGCTCTGCATGAGGATTTATTGCTTAAATAGGTGTTATTTTTTGTCCCTTTATATCGCAAATCTACGATATACGATACAGGGAATATTAAAAATTTAAGGAGGAAGATTAGGTGAAATCTATTGTAACATTCATAGCAAACCTATTATCACAAATGGTGGGAACAGTGCTTGAATCACTGGCTCACAATTGGATGGTCCTTGCCTTTGCTATTGTCACTGCCGTTATGCTAAAGACCTATGTGAACACTGAAAGACTCAACCAATTTATGTTGGGAAAAACGAAGGTATCCATATTTGCAAGTGTTTTAATTGGTACCTTTACACCCTTCTGTGCCTGTGGGACAACGGCCGTAATCATTGGGATGCTTACCACAACGCTGCCTTGGGGCCCTATTATGGCCTTTTTAACGTCTTCCCCTTTAATGAGTCCGGATGGATTTGTCATGATTTCCGGGGTCTTGAGTTTACGGTTTGCTATGGCTTTAACCCTTTCATCGCTTGTCATTGGAATAGCATCTGGCTTTATCACACACCTTATTGAGAGGCGAACCGGATTTCTTAAAGACCAGACTCGGTACGCGGGAATAGTACAGGCTGATACCTGTTCCTGCTCTTCTTCGGAAAAACTGAAGCCAACCGGCCCTGTTACCAAATCCCCATGCAGTTGTTCAATTTCCCCTGTTTCCGAAAGCAGCACAATAGGCAACTGTTGTCCTGTGGATAGTGCAACAGGATTAACTGTAACAGAGGATGTTGCCGCTGAGCAGGGGACGTTATGCTGTGCTGCTCAGTCACCAGGACAGAAGGTCAATTTTAAGGGCTTTGCGGAGAAAATAAAATGGCATGACCTAGTCAATAATTTTATAACTCTGGGCCTAAAACAAATTCTCCTTTACTTCTCCATTTTTGTGGGCATAGGGTTTATTGTAAATTATTTCGTACCTCAATCAATCATCTCAGCACTGTTTGGAGCACACAATATTACAGCAGTTCCTTTGGCTGCGATCATTGGATTGCCGCTCTATCTGACAACTGAATCAGGCATCCCCATTATTCAGTCCATGCTCAAAAGCGGGGCCAGCGAGGGTGCTATGCTGGCGTTTATTATCACCGGCTCCGCAAACAGCGCCTGGGTTATCGCTGGATTATCTACCTTTATGAAAAAACGGGTTATTACCTTATATATTCTCTTTATATTACTTGGAGGCATCTTTTTTGGATATATCTATGATCTTGCTCTTATGTTTTTCAGATAAAGAGCTCAGTGCAGGAGACTGGGGATAGCGAATCGTTAGGCTTCTATGACCGGGAAAAGATAGCACCCGGTAACATACCCTTATAGGGCAGAGCAAACCGCCGGCTTAGCCGGAGGCGCTGATTTTCCTGGGAACTCTGTTGTGGCACAATAAGAATCAAGCCATGATCGCGTATATCAGTGGCATGGCAACAATTCCGACGATAATTGAAAAAGAAGTCATAAAAGCTGAGGTTTCGACGTCGGCTCCAATTTCACCCGTAAAGCCTGAGATCATGGCCGCAAACGGCGAAAAAAACACCATGCATAAAACGGTTTTGACCTCCTTGGAGAAGGGTGTGAAAAATACCGCCAGTATAGTAAAAATAATGGCAAAGGCATATCTTAATCCAAGATGGGTAAAAGCTGTTTTTAGTTTTGTTCGGTCTAAATCCAGCTTTAAACCAATTCCAATCATCAGCATGGCCAGAAAGGTGTTGGCACTGCCAACTACAGAAGTAAATGTAATGACCTCCTGCGGAAGGTGTATTTTTAAGAGGCTCATGATAAGCAGAGCCAAATAAGTATCAAACACGGGTGAGCTCAACATAAGCTTAACAAAGTGCCATAGGGTGGTTTTTTCTTTCTCTCTTGAAATTGACATGGCCCATCCATAGCCTATTCCGGCTGCTCCAATGGAATTTCCCAAATCGAATAATGAGGAATATATGATGGATTCAGCGCCAACAAATCCTGAAATGTATGGGATGGCAAAAAGACCGATATTGTAGCTTCCAATATTGATAATGCTGAAAGCTTGTCTCTTTCTATCTTTTCGCCGACTTATCAGATACCCGGTTAATTGTTGTAGGATGTTAACCACAAGGCCTATTACAGTTAAGGACAATAGATTGTATAAAATATCAAACGCATTGAAGCTTGTTATAAGTGCACAGGGCAGTGTAATCCGTAACACTATTTTTGAGAATTTGGGGAAATCGTTCAAGCTGACCCATTCTAATTTTTTTATGGCATAGCCAATCACTATTATCAGTATTAACGAGATAGCTTTAGCAAGTATAGACTCCATTATTTTACCCTTTCGCTTTTGTATGCCCATTCAGTATAGCAAAAGGAATGGAAGTGATAAACCTTTTTAGACTATTATTCAATTATTCGGTATAATTCTATTGAAGTCCTTTATGAACATAATCAAAGTGGATTGTCGCAATGCCATGGCTTAAACTATAGCCATTTACGATGATACCGGGGGAATGAAGATGTACAGGATTCTGATTATCGAAGATGATCTTACTATCGCCAGAACCATACAAGGACATCTGTCAAAGTGGGATTATGACGTTGTTTTTGTTACCGATTTTAAAAATATTATAGAGCAGTTTATCCAATTTGAGCCACAGATTGTGCTGCTTGATGTCATGCTCCCGTTCTTTAACGGTTTTTATTGGTGCGGTGAAATACGTAAGGTATCCAAGGTGCCTGTGATGTTCATTTCCTCTGCCAATGACAATATGAATATCGTGATGGCTATGAATATGGGGGGGGACGATTTTATTGCAAAGCCTTTTGACCTTAATGTTCTGACGGCAAAAATCGGAGCACTGGCCAGGCGCGCATACTCCTTTCAAGGTCAGGGGAGCATTCTGGAGCATAACGGCGTTATTTTAAATCTTGGAGATACTACCCTTACCTATCAAAACCAAAAAATCGATTTAACGAAGAATGATTTTAAAATCCTTCAGCTTCTTATGGAAAACAAAGAAAGGGTGGTATCCAGGGAGGAGATCATGCAACATCTTTGGGAAAGTGACGATTTTATTGACGACAATACCTTGACCGTCAATATCACGCGCCTGCGCAAAAAACTCGCAGAATCAGGGCTGGAGAATTTTATTACCACTAAAAAAGGTCTAGGATATAGGGTGGAGTAATATGAAAGGCTTCATAACTATTTTAGGTTCATATCTCAAACGTAAGCTTGGAACCTTAGTGGTAATTCTAATAGCATTGAGCCTGTTTTTACTGGTTTTTTCACTGTATCTACCGTTCAAAGCCGATACACAGGACGCATCTAATGCTCTGCCTTTGGAGGCCATAGGTTACGGTGCTTTGCTGGCTGTCCTCTTTCTTTTGGTAATGGGTACTATCGACTTTGCATCATTTTACAAACGGCATATAACATTGACAAAACTAAAAAAAAGCATAACCCTTACAGGGAATATGCTTCCGCTCCCTAAAGACCTCATTGAAAGGGATTACCAGAAATTAATAAACATCATAGATAGAGACCGGAAGGATATTATAAATGCCAAGGACAAGGTCTTTATAGATATGGTGGACTATTACACCATATGGGCCCACCAGATTAAAACACCTATTGCCGCAATGCGGCTGATGCTGCAGACAGAGCAGTCTGAAGCAAACGGTGAACTTTTAGACCAGCTATTCAAGGTGGAGCAGTATGTTGAAATGGTGCTTCAATATCTTCGCCTGGAGAATATGAGCAACGATCTGGTCATTAAGCGGTATTCTCTTGATGATATTGTAAAACAAGCAGTTCGAAAATATTCCAAGTTCTTTATCCGTAAAAGAATAAAGCTTAATTATAAAAATCTGGACTGCAACGTACTAACAGATGAAAAGTGGCTGACCTTTGCTATAGAACAGGTATTGTCCAATGCACTGAAATACACTAATGAGGGTGAAATAGCCATCTACATGGACTCAGATTTGCCGGATACCTTAGTCATTGAAGATACGGGAATAGGGATTGAACAGGAGGATTTACCCCGGGTC
>JAEYPI010000120.1 GCA_023410885.1 Bacillota bacterium | reverse complement strand
TTCCAGCTCCTTTGCCTGTAAGATAGCATCCGTACCGGCAGCATTCTCCAACACTGTAAAAAGGTACTCGTCAAACTCGTTCATTTTTTGATGCTGGCCGCCCATAAGCCGTAGGCTGACCGATTCTTTGGTTTTGCCCATAAAGCCCACTTCTTGTGTCTCAACAGGAGATAGACAGCCCAGCGAAATGAGCCTGAGCATACCTGTGGCGAGAACAGCGCCATCCTCACACACATCATAAAGCCTTCCCAGCGCATAGGTAGCACTCTGGTTGCCTTCGTTGGGAGCCTCCCTGAAGTACCCGAAACGCTCGAAAAACCTTTGTAGCTTTTTTTCTGCTTTTTTCTTTTTTCTCCTGGGAATCCAGATAACCAGTCCGATGGGAAGCCCAATGGACAGCAATGTCGTGATAATGGCCTCAAATGCGGATACTTCTTCACCGGTATATCCGTTGTTATCGTAATCGCTGCCCTCCAAGGCTTTTGCCCGCACTTCTTCAAAGCTCCCCGATTCCTGCCGTGAGGGGGCCAGAATTCCCTTATTCAGGACGAGCATTACCGTCACATGGTTTTCCGGATTGTTCGGGGTATCTGTGCGGGCAATAATACTTCCATTTTCGAACAGCACCTCACCCGCGAAACCGAAGCCCCAGATATGGGCAATTTCGTCCGTGATGGGTGTGCCGTCAGCAAGCCGGATTTGAACCGTCACATTGGTGGGGGTTGTATTCATCCCGTCATTGACGAATCGGAAGTTTAAGCCGTCCCCGTCGGTGTAACCACCTACCGCATTATCCAGCTTATACCCTATGGTATAGCTGTTTTCTCCGTATTGGCTGATGCCGAAGCAGATTTCATAACCGCTGTCCGTGTCATGAATGCCGCATTTTTGAGCCTTTTCTTCAAAGCTCCAGTCAGTATTCCAATCTGGCACAATATCATAGCCGCCATTTTGGTCAGAGACTGTTAACTCACTGATGGTCAGATAATCGGGCGCATGCATGGGAATATAGCTTTCTGTTCCTTCTTCAAAGCGCCCTTCCCATCTCTGGGTGATGTGCATGGAGCCATCCTCATTAATGACGGCCTGAATATCGATTGTATTCACCTGATTCGCCGCAAAAGCAGGGAGAGTGAAAGCAGCCACCAGGACGAAGCATAAATGAGGAAACTCATTGTTTTCCGCATATAACGCCTCATTTCATGCTTGGCATATCAGCCTTGGCTGCCTGCTCCTCCAGATACTCTCTTTGCCGGAAGCCTAACGTCCCGGCAATCATGGAGACTGGAAACATTCTGATTTCACGGTTTAGCTTTGTAACGCTGTCGTTGTATATCAGGCGGCTGGTGCGCACCATGTTTTCAAAGGTTTCCACTGCATCCATTGTTTTAATATAATTTTGATTTGCCTTTAAATCGGGGTATTGCTCCGTTACCATGGCAATCCTGCCCAATGCCTCGGAAATAACCCCTTCCTGCCGCAGCACATCATTCGGTGTGGATTTTGCCGTAATGACGCTTCTTCTGGACTTGATTGTCTCGATCAGTGTTTCGCTTTCATGCTTGGCATAACCTTTTGTTAAATCCAAAAGAGCGGTCAGGGCATCAAAGCGGCTTGACAGCTGCACTCCGATCTGACTCATGGCGTTACTGATATTCTCATCAAGCACCACCAGCTTGCGCTGGTTCGAGATTATCCATATAACAATAACCACAGCAATTGCGATGATTGCGATGAAAGTTGGCAGCATAATAATAATCCTCCTTGTTTAATTTTAAATGGACAGACAGATTAGAATTTTATCTGTCTGCCCATTGTGTGGCTTTCATATCCCTCGGCTGTTTCGAAGAGTAATAGCTTACAACTTGTTACTCGGCGGTCTTTACAGTGGCCAAAACATTCTCAATACTGGTGTCCAAGCTGCTTCCCCCATCAACAACATAGAGGTAACTGATGGCATAGTATCCGCTGCCATCCCCAGGAAAGAAATACTGTATGACTGAATTCATGTCAGTACCGTTTGACAGCGTCCCCGTGCCAAAGCCCACAATGGCTGTACCACTCCCCTGTTCTACAGTGCCCGAATTGTCAAGTTTTGCATTGCTTAGGCTGCCACCTACCGAAAGTGATTGTAATAGGACATCTTCGGTAATATCGGCGATGGTTGTGGTATCCTCTGTCTTAACTCCAACCGTAACGACCGCGGTTTTTTCGTCATTTGCGTAGAGCATCGCACCATTGCTATCATCGGTCTTTACATACTTGATGTCTGAGGGCAGAGCGAAACTCAGTCCGTTGCCCGTGGTAACGACTAGGTCATCGGACTTGGATGTAGAGGGATCTGGCGTGTCTGCTCCACCGCAGGCCACAAGGCTGAAAGAAAGGGTTAGTACAATCATAACTAGCAGTAATTTTTTCATTTTTAATCCTCCGTTTTATAATGGGTTGTATAGGGAATATCCCTTGAGCTTCAGACTATCAAAAATTTTTGAAAAAAGACGCCCGCTGCATGAAACATTGTTTTTTCTGCATGAATCAGTGTCGAATATCCAATTATTATGCTAAACTTATAAGTAAAATAGAGAAATGGAGGGGTGTTTATGATACAAATCGCGGTCTGTGATGACAATATAGACGAGTTGTCAAACATGATACACCTTATTAACCAATACAGATCATCAAAACATTTAAACTGCGAATATACCGTCTTTACAAACGGATTTGAGCTGATATCAACATTAGAAAAAGGAAAGCAGTTTGATATATACTGCCTGGATATCATTATGCCGGGTTTCACAGGCATTGATGTTGCAAAGGAAATCCGAAATTTTGACAAAAACGCGCCGATTTTGTTCTTTACATCCTCATCTGAGTTTGCTTTGGAAAGCTATTCGGTAAAGGCAATTAACTATGTGTTAAAGCCCATATCGAAAGAGAAACTATTCTTCACCTTTGACGAAGTGATGGAGCATATAAAGGTGGAAGAAAATGATAACGCGGTTATCGTAAAGAGTAATGAAGGCATTCAAAAAATACTGATTTCTAATTTGGTTTTTGCTGAGGTAATTGGAAGGAATGTATTGTACCATCTGTTGTCCGGTAAGGTGATTGAGTGTTTGGAATCCTTCTCCGCTGTCTGCGAAAACTTGCTAAAATATGGCCGTTTTATTAAAACCCACCGTTCCTATATTGTGAATATGCAGTATGTGGATACCATCGAAAATCAAAAGTTGACTCTGCAGACCCTATCAACTATTCCTATTGCCCAAGGAAAAGCGCGGGAGATTAAGCAACAGTATCTGGCCTATCAAATGGAGGGGGGATAAGCGAATGAATGAGTTGAATACACAGGTGCTCATGTACACCTTATCCTCTGATTATTTAAGCTTGTTTCGTTATAAAGGGGGACCAAAAAAATGATAGCGACTGTCATTGAATTCTCTCGTTATTGGTTTGCCCTTCTGTTCGGTGCGGTGGTTGCTGTCAGTTTCGCCGGAATGGGGCGTACACGAAAAAATTATCTGGCTGTTGGGTGCTTTACCGTCGTTTTATTTATTATGCAAATCATCAGCTTGCGGCTCTGGGGTATGGCTGTGACGATAAAAATATATCCGCTGCTCTCCCATTTGCCGGTGGCTGTTTTTATCGCCGTGTACTTAAAGCGTCCTTGGCTGATTTCCGTATCCAGCATGTTTGCCTCCTTCTTGTGCTGCCAGCCTCCCCGTTGGATCGGCAGTGTCGCAGGTGCCACTTTTGGCAGCGCTTCCATAAACCACGCCAGCTATATCGTGTCTGTGTTTTTGATGTACTATTTCCTTCAGAAATATGTGGTGGAGTCTGTTCAGCATCTATTGGAACGCTCTGTTAAATCCTGCCTGCTGTTTAGCGCAGTGCCGGCATTTTACTATTTGTCCGACTACTTCATCACTATTTACACCGATCTTATGAACAGTGGATCACGTGCAGCTGTGCAATTCATGCCCTTCGCGACGTCGGCATTCTATTTTGTGTTTATCCTCCTTTACTACGCCGAAACGCAAAAACAGGCAAGTATCCAAAGAGAGCGGGATATGCTGGACACACAGTTCCGGCAGGCTCAAAAGGAATTTTCTTCTCTGCGGCAGATGCAGCATAATGCCGCGGCCTATCGGCACGACATGCGCCACCATTTCGCTCTATTACAGGGTCTGGCATCCAATGGACTCATAGAGGAGATCAAAGAGTATCTAAGGACTGCCCAGGCCGACATGGATGCCATCACGCCCATACGCTTTTGCGAAAATGAAACCGTCAATCTGATTTTGTCCGCCTTCGCCGCCAAAGCAAAGCAATCGGAGATCATGTTGACGATAGATGCGAAGTTGCCTGACGCGCTGACCTTTAGCGACACGGAGCTTTGTTCACTATTGTCAAACGCTTTGGAAAACGCCATACATGCCTGTGAAAATATAGCCGACAGCAACAAACGCTATATCAAGCTGCGTATGTATTCCAAAAATAGTAAGCTGTGCATTGACATTCGAAACAGTTATCAGATAGAACCTGTATTTCATCAAGGCTTCCCCGTATCAAGAGAACAGGGGCATGGTTTTGGTACAAAAAGTATGATTCATATCGTAGAAAAGCATGGCGGCATATGCCAGTTTTCGGTCAAGGATGGAT
>JAEYPI010000101.1 GCA_023410885.1 Bacillota bacterium | reverse complement strand
CAGGGATCTTCAGAAGCACTTTGACCAGGAGAGTCAAATCGCGCTCTTTATGCCTATTTTAGAGGGTGTGGATGGCATTGAGAAAATGAGTAAGAGCCTGGGCAACAGCATCGGCATTCATGAAAAGCCGGAAATAATGTTCGAGAAGTTAATGGCCATTCCCGATGCTTTAATTATCCGCTTCTACGAGCTCTGTACCGACCTTCATCCTGATGCTGTGGCGAAAATTCAGAATCGTATGGAAGCAGGGGAGAATCCGCGGAGCATGAAAGTAGAATTGGCCCATGAAATAGTACGGCTTTACCATGATTTAGACGCTGCTGACCAGGCCAGGGAGCATTTTAACTTGGTATTCAGGGACAAAGGAATTCCAGAGAATATTCCTACTCTTGAGGTAGCACCTATTCTTGATGAAACCGGTCTTACGGATTTAGTCAAGGTCTTGGTGACCATGAAATTTTCATCAAGCGCAAGCGAGGCGCGCAGACTCTTAGCCCAGGGCGGTGTCAAAGTGAATGGTGAAAAAGTGGAGCACCAGAGAATCAAGAGTAAACAAGGAGACGTTCTTCAAGCTGGAAAGAAAAATTTTGTCAAGCTACTTTGACATTTGGGGTGTAATGAATTACACTCAATCTTAGCAGGAACCTAGGTAAGGAACGGACAAACCAATGAATTTAGATAAAAAGAGTCCCATTCCCGTTTATTATCAGTTAAAGACGCTTATTCAAAAGAAGATACAAAGCGGCGAATATGAAGAAGGACAGCTTATACCCTCTGAAAGAGAGCTGTCTGAAAGTTATAACATCAGTCGTATGACGGTGCGCCAGGCTTTGAACCAGATGGTTGCCGAAGGTCTGCTCTATAGGGAAAAAGGCCGCGGCACCTTTGTGGCTAAACGCAAAATTGAACAGCGGAATATCAAGAGCTTTTCCGATTCAGCCCGAAGTAAAGGATTAGTTCCTTCCACCAAGGTCCTATACTTCAAAAAGGAAAAGATGCGTGAGGATATAGCTCAAATACTTGACCTGTCCAAGGACGATGAAATCTATGTCATCAAGCGCCTGCGCTGTGCTAATGACATACCTGTTGCCCTGGAAGAGGTTTTTATTCCTGTACAGTTTTGTCCCCAACTGGAGCGTTTCCAGTTGGAGACTTCTCTTTATCGTCTGATCAAAGAAGAATACGGCGTAAGTGTTGCCTTTATGGATAACATCATTGAAGCTTCGGCGGCCACAGCCGACGAAAAAAAGCTTCTTCGCATAACCTCGGCTACACCGGTTTTAAGAGTATCCGGGGTGAGCTATATTGATGACGATCATAAATTTTCCTATGAGAGGGATGCCTACAGGTCGGATCAATATGTCTACAATGCCCGGATATTTTTAAACCGGGATTGAAAAATCTCCTTGCATAACATAGTAGAAAATTCTATAATAAAACTAGTGGTATAGACCACTAGTTGATTAAACATGTGAGGAGATATAAAATGATGACACAAATGTGGCTTGAAATTTCTGAGCAGCCCAAGGCCCTTGAAAATTGTATGTTACAGAATAAGGATACTCTTGAGGCCATTGTTACTAAGTTAAAAGAGAAAGATATTCAAAATGTCATTATTGCAGCCAGAGGCACATCGGATCATGCGGCTGTTTATGCGAAATATCTCATAGAAACCAAGCTTGGGATACCCGTTGCGCTTGCAGCACCCTCTGTCTTTACCTTGTACAATAAATCACTTGTTATGAAAAATAGCCTGGTAATCGGTGTTTCCCAATCAGGTCGTGCAGAGGATGTCATTGAAGTCATTAAATCCGCAAAAGCACAGGGTGCGCCCACTGTTGCCATCACTAATCATGATGATTCCCCCCTGGCTCAGCAGGCTGAATTCCATCTTTATTGTGCAACGGGTGTGGAAAAGAGCGTAGCTGCAACCAAGACCTTTACTGCACAGATTTATCTTTTAGCTCATCTCGTCGCTTTTTGGAGCCAAGACGAGGCTTTTAAAAAGGAATTAGCCGAGGTTCCCTCACTGATTGCAAAGACCATCGCAGGCGTTGATCAAATTAAAAATAAAGTGGCACGTTATCGCTTTATGAGCGAATGCTTTGTCTTGGCTAGAGGTGCCAACTATTCTATCGCTCTTGAATCAGCCCTTAAAGTACAGGAAACCTGCTATATCCGTGCTAAGGCTTATGCTACATCAGATTTCCACCATGGTCCCTTTGCCATGATTGATGACCATATGCCTGTTCTGATTTACGCGCCTAAGGGCGAGAGCCTTAAGGATATCACCGAAATGATCGGAAAGCTCAAGAATGCAGGCGCTGATCTTTTGATTGTATCTAATGATGCTGCCACATTGGCGTTGGCTGATTGTGCCATTGAAATTCCCGATGTAGCCAATGATTTTATTACACCCTTTATGAATGTGGTAGTGGGTCAGATGTTTGCTTGCAATCTATCCGTACTTAGAGGTCTCAACCCTGATTCACCCAGAGGCCTGTCAAAAGTCACTATTACACGTTAAAAAGTGAGGAGTAATATGAACCAGGGATTTTCTTTGAAGGTTAAACCTCAATACGATCCATCCTTCTGCCCGGCCACGCTTTATAACAAGGCCTTTCTAGAGGCTGTTGAAAAGTCGGGCCAAGGTGTGCCGGCCGCTATTGCCATTGAGCGTAATAATGGTTTGGTTTCTGTCCATCGTACTAAGGTGTTTTCGGATGGGTCCGAAAAGTTCGATCAAAATTTCTTATACATCGAGCGGTTAGCTAAAGCCCTTCTTTGGATCAGAGGCGGTTATAAAATTATATTCGGCGGCCCTCGCAAAATTGGCGAATACCTGAAAAAAGCATATGCAGAGGGCGGACTTCGGGCTTTTGATGCCGAATTTATGGCCAGAGTTTATGAGCAGCCCTTTGAAGTGGTCGTGACGGACTATGAACAAGTACCGGCTGAAAAAGAGGAGACCCGCCCGGCAGGTAGGCATTTGGACGGCTGCCGAATCGGATTTGATGCAGGTGGAAGCGACCGTAAGGTTTCCGCTGTTATCGACGGCAAGGTTGTTTACAGTGAGGAAGTGGTCTGGCACCCCAAGACTAACAGCGATCCCGACTATCACTATGAAGGGATTGTCACCGCACTTAGAACAGCTGCTTCCCATATGCCCAGAGTGGATGCCATTGGCGTGAGCTCGGCAGGGGTCTATGTCAATAACAGAGCCATGATTGCCTCACTCTTTTTAAAGGTTCCCCAGGAGCTCTTTGACAAAAAGGTTAAGGACATCTATATCAGAGCGGCCCGTGAATTCGGAGACATTCCGCTTGTGGTTGCCAACGATGGAGATGTAACAGCATTGGCCGGAGCTATAGACTTAAATGACGGTAATGTCTTGGGTATTGCCATGGGCACCAGCGAAGCCGGTGGCTATGTGGATAAACAGGGTAATATAACGGGTTGGCTCAATGAGCTGGCATTTGTCCCGGCTGATTACAACCGTGGCGCAATGCTCGACGAATGGTCCGGCGACTTTGGTTGTGGTGTTAAGTATTTTTCACAGGATGCAGTCATAAAACTGGCACCTGCAGCCGGAATTTCTTTAGATGAAAGCAGCTCACCTGCTGAGAAGCTCAAGGTCGTTCAAAAGCTCCACGAAGAGGGGGATGAGCGAGCGGCGGGTATTTTCCAGACCATAGGCTGCTACCTTGGCTATACCTTGGCTTTTTATGCGGAGTTCTATGATATTGAGCATGTGCTGATCCTTGGTCGGGTGACCTCGGGTAAGGGTGGCGCTATTATTCTTGAAACAGCAGAAAAGGTCATCAGAGAAGAATTCCCGGAGCTTTCTCGCAAGATGAAGCTGGAGCTTCCCGATGAATCCGACCGCCGTGTCGGCCAGTCCATTGCTGCAGCAAGTTTAGCATAACAAAATTGCATGTGAAATTAAGGAGGGATATTATGCTTAAACTTAAAAATGAAGGGGCAGAGATTTTCATACCTGATCAAATCGAGGTTGAGGAAGCCCTAAAAAGGACTACTCATATGGCCATATCCGCCCACCAGGACGATATTGAAATCATGGCTTACAACGGCATTATGGATTGCTTTGGTCAGAGTGATAAATGGTTTTTCGGTGTTGTGGTCACCGATGGTGCAGGAAGTCCGAGAGATGATATCTATAAAAACTATACCGATGAGGATATGAAGAATATCCGTAAAAGGGAACAGAAGAAATCAGCATACGTGGGTGAATATTCAGGAGTGGCCTTGCTTCATTATAAGAGCAGCGTGGTGAAGGACCCTCAGGATCAGGATCTTGTTGATGAGCTGGTTGAGCTTCTTAAACGCGCCCAGCCTGAAATTCTTTATACCCATAATTTAGCCGATAAGCATTCCACCCATGTGGGTACTGTGGCAAAGGTGATTAAGGCTGTGCGCAGCCTGCCAAAAGAAATGCGGCCTAAGAAAATCTATGGCTGCGAGGTCTGGCGCAATTTGGACTGGATGGTGGATTCTCAGAAGGTCATGCTGGATGTCTCGGCTCATCAAAATATCGGTGCAGCCGTTCTAGCGGTTCATGATTCACAGATTTGCGGCGGTAAGCGCTACGATCTGGCTACCCAGGGAAGACGCCTTGCCAATGCCACCTATGCCGAATCCCACGGGGTTGACCAAACCGAAGCTTTGAGCTATGCCATGGATCTTACGCCCTTGGCCCTTGACGATAGCTTGGATGTAACGGATTATGTCACAGGCTATATCGATCAATTTAAGCAGGACGTCAAAGAACGAATCGGCAAAGTACTATAAAAACAAGTCAAGGGGACGGTTCTCTGACTCCGGAATCAAGGGGACGGTTCTTGTGCACCATTATGAACTGCTCCCTGTCAAGTAGACACTGTAAATAAAATAAATTTTGATGGCATTGTTCCTTTGTGGTCAATGCCTTTTTTATGCAGCAATATGTTTTTAATATTTTCTGTATTCCAATGGAGACATCCCCATCAAACGCTTCTGATAGCGTTTGTTATTGTAATACCGGATGTATTCACTGATAGCTTTCTTTAGGATTTCGTAGTTATCAGACTTACGCAGATAATACATTTCAGCTTTTAAAATACCCCAAAAGCCTTCCATTGAGCCATTATCGATACACCTTCCTACGCTAGACATACTTTGTATCCTTCCGGTTTCTTCAATCATGGCAGAGAATGTTCGTGTAGTATATTGATAACCTCTGTCACTGTGGAAAATCGGCTTTGCACTAGGGTTAGCGCTGAGATATGCCTTTTCCTCCGAAATACCGTGCTCAAACAAAAACCCCCTGGCAAACAGTTTTGTTATTTACACTGTCTACTCAGGGGGTAACATATCACGCTCATGGGGACTCAAGGGAACCGTCCCTCTGTGACACAAGAGAACCGTCCCCCTGTGCGCCCGCTCATGGGGACTCAAGGGAACCGTCCCTCTGTGACACTCTGCACAAGAGAACCGTCCCCCTGTGCGCCTCCTAGTGGTGCACAAGAACCGTCCCCTTGACTTACTACTGAAGAAGTTCGGGATTTACTATTCCCTGTTGTGTCAAGAAGTCAACAATCTCTTTGTGTTCCGGCTTGATCATGAAATAGGACGAGCTGTCTTGCTTTTGCATGTCAATCTCCCTGTACTGAATATTGACATCCATATTAAAGCTCTTCTCGGAGGTCGGGTAGAGGCTCTGTAGCGGGTCCTGAGCTAAAATGTCCTTTTGATAGGCTGTCAGAAAACCTTCTATGTCCCCAATTACATGGCTCTTGTACCCATCCTTTGTATTGAAATTTACAGTGATAGAAACAATGTCTTGAGCAGTTCTTTCAAGAATAGGATTATACATTACCATGACCTCGGGCAGGGACAGATAATCTCTCAACAACTGATCCAACTCGGAGTTAGTCCCTACCTGAAGCAAGGAATAAGAACGTTCTACACGGCGCCCATCCTTGAGCCTGTATATAAAATACAGGGAACGGTTTATATATTCCTGCTCGACAGGTGTGGTGACGCTTATATAAGTGAGGCTTCCTCTTCGCAAGGATTCATGATTCTCTGTGATGTAGCTGTGGATACGGCGTGCCTTTGTGATAGCCTCACGGCTTTCTATAACGCCGTACATTGACCGGAGTCTTTGGATTTGTTCCTTGGAAAGGTCGGAGGAGCCTTCACCCAATAGATAGATTTCTTCCAGCCAATAGCGATGCTGAAGGGGATCGTAATTTTCAGGCCAGAGGGCCAACTCCGTAGCCGTATTTCTGTAGGTTGAAACAGACATCAGCTCAACCTCCGCATCCTGAGGAACATAGGTCTCGTAGCCCCAAAAGTCAAAGTAGATACTGGATAGGAGTAAAGACAAGATGAGGGCGAACACCACAAATCCTTTATAAGCCTTAAACACCTTAAAGGTTTTACGAACAAGCATCTCGGATGAAAAATAACCGATCAGTCCACCCACAAGATAGGCGAGAATATAGGAAACAAGGCTATAATGGATATCCAATACACTGACCAGCAGACTGCCGAGAAGGGCGGCAGAGCAAACCGACACGCTGTATTTAAAAATGGGCTTGACGGCTGGGAAGCTTATCACATCGGAGGCTACCTCCATCTGCCTTTTTTTATAAAGGAATAAGGCGGAAATCGTAAAGAGAGCGCCCGCTATGATATAAACTATAATGGCGGCCACATTGCCTTCTTCTCTTGAAAATCCGGAGAACAGCGCCGACATGTAATAAAGGGGTGACCACGCTTTAAATTTGGTATTGGTGCTGATATACCCGAACAAAAAGTCGGAAAGTACATTGTTGAACATGGTTTCAAGAAATAAGGCCAGAAAGTTATAAATGAGAAAGAAAATAGCCTGGGCCGCCATATGTCCTGTGAACATCCCTGCAAAAACCGCAAAGGAGTACAACAGGAAGGTCAGGTCCAGGTTGATTGCAAACCAGACAAATAGTGGAGAAAGGCTCGGAAAGCCCATCACCGCTCCTGATATCACCAGAACGGCAGAATTAAAAACGAGGGGAAAGGTGACGATAAACAGGCCCGATAAGTAGTTGGTGACAAACAATGTTTCACGGCGCAGCGGCAAAGCATGGACCATGGCCGTGTTTTTAGTAAAATGCATATAGGAAAAAACGGCAAGGGCGGTCACCAGCGTGAAGAAACCGATAAAAATGCTCATGACCCCAACGCCATAGTCAAAGATATGGAGACCAAACTGATTTCTGTATAACCAGTCCGTGCTGTTCGAAGCAGAAGCGTACATCCTCAAATAGCTCATTACCAGAAGGAGCAGAAAGAAGGTGTAAGAAAAGGTGATAAGCCAGAAACGTTTAATATTATTAAAAAACACACCTTTATTAAAGTATGATGTTCTTGACGGCATAGTCCATCCCTCCTAGCTCGTATATGAAGATTTCCTCCAGTGAAAGCGGCAAAGCATCCACTAAAAGGGGGTTGAGTTTATTAACCTCGTTTAAAATGCTTTCCCGCTCGCCCCTTACAATGAGAATCCATATTCGGCCACTGGATTGCTTGTTCATAATATTGAGGTTGTTGATCTCCTGGGGGAGCTCTCCCTCAAAGGCAACCTGAAGCTTCATCATATTGTTTTGCATTTCTGTAAGACTTCGTTCCAGTATGACCTTACCCTCATGCATAATGCCCACATGATCACAGACATCCTCAAGCTCCCGGAGGTTATGGGAGGAGACAAAAACAGTCATATCACGCTCAGCCACATCCTGCAGTAAAATACCCCAAACCTTTCTGCGCATCACCGGGTCAAGCCCGTCTACCGGCTCATCCAAAAGCATGAGGTCTGGGCGTAAACAGATACCCAGCCAAAAGGCCGCTTGCTTTTGCATACCTCGGGAAAAACGTTTCAGATTTTTCTTAGGGTTTATGGGGAAAACCTCTTGCAGCTTTTGAAAGCGCTCCTCATCAAAGGTAGGGTAAATGGACTTATAATATTTTTTCATGTCTAATAGGGAAGCCTGGGGGAAGAAATAAAGGTCATCGGGAATAAAAGCCATGCGGGATTTGACGGCGGCATTCTCAAAAGCAGGCTGCCCGTCTATTTTGAGGGAGCCGGAATCCGGCATAAAAATACCAGCCATATGCTTTATCAAGGTGGTTTTTCCTGCGCCGTTCGGCCCCACAAGCCCGTATACTGATCCTTTTTTAACATTGATGTCAACGCCGTTTAAGGCGTAGAAGCCATCAAAGGACTTTTTTAAATCTCTAATTTCAATCATAGAGTATCTCCTCCTTGGGGGAAAGTCTCATGAACAATCGCGAGCAGCTCACGGTCAGAAACACCCAGAAAAAGCAGTTCGGAAAGGGTGCTTTTCAAGATTCCAGTCAGCTCATCAATCCGTTTTGGGTTTACCGCTTTGGGAGAGGGAGCGACGAAGTTACCACGTCCGGTAACGGTGTAGATAAAGCCCTCAGCTTCCAAATCACGATAGGCCTTCTGTATGGTATTGGGATTAATGGAGGTGGTTTGGGCCAGCTCCCTGACAGAGGGGATTTTTTCATCTTCCTTGAGTGCACCTGTGATGATGAGCTGCTTCATATTATCCTTGATTTGCTCGTAAATGGGTTTTGAATTTCTAAGGTCAACGACAACGATACGAAACCCTCCCTTCTACAATTCGCCCTATTATAGGCGCAAGGGGTTTGATGTGTAATAGGTGTACTATGTATATTAATACACATATTATATTGTGCGGCTTCTTGTGTGTCAAGGTATTCCAAATAAAAAATGTTTGAAGGGTTAAAAATAGGATAAAAAACAGACAAAGCCATCGAAAATAAGTATTAACTAAGGCAGGGCCATTTAAAAGCCCATAGGCCAAGAGAGGGCAATCAGTGAAAAAAGGCGTTAAACGACCTGGAAGAGAAAGAGAGCATAGAGAGCAGCATGTCTGGTATCGGTTGGACAATGCAGCGCTCATCTATCCGTCGGTACAGTCGGATCGCATTACGACGGTCTTTCGTCTATCCATGACTCTTAAAGAACCCATTAATCCAAAGGTGCTTCAGCAATCCCTCGAAGCTGTCATTTCCTATTTCCCGTTTTATCGTGTGCGTTTAAGGCGTGGTTTTTTCTGGTATTATCTTGAACACAATCCTAAGGTGCTGCGTGTCGAAAAGGATGTGCGCTATCCTATGGGGAGACTTCATCCTCGAAGGGGATCCCAATTCCTCTTTCGGGTGCGCTACTGGCAATCGCGTATTGCGGTAGAATTTTGCCATATCCTTACGGATGGTACCGGTGGTTTGACTTTTCTCAAAGCGCTGGTCTATGACTATTTGACACGGATAGGCAAGAATCTTGGGGACCCAAGTGATATACCGACGGAGAGGTTATCGGAGGAAGCGGCCGAGGATGCCTACAACCGCTTTTATAAAAGCACGCTGCCCCTTCCAGATAAAGGGAGCAAGGCCTATCATCCGACCGGTTCGCTGTTGTTGCCGGGCACTATTCTGATTACGACGGGTATTATCCCCCTGGAGCATGCCGTCAAAGAGGCCAAAAGTCGCAATGTTACATTATCGGCACTGCTTGCAGCTGTGTATATTGATGCCATACAAGAGCTTCAGGACCGGCGTATCCAAAAGAATACAAAAAAACGTCCTGTTGCGCTTCAGGTACCAGTGAACATGCGCAATATATATCCCAGCAAGACTCTCAGGAATTTTTCGTTGTTTGTCATCCCGGAAATTGATCCTCGCCTTGGCCATTATAGCTTTGAGGAGATTCTTCAGATTGTTCGTGAGACCATGCTCACCCAGACTAACGAAAAGGCAATAAGCCGCTCCTTGTCGCGAAATGTAGGGGGGCAGCGCAACTGGCTTATCCGAATGACACCCTTGATCCTAAAGAAGTTCCTGATGCCCTTTCTCTATAAGAGAATGGGAGAGAATCTTTACTCCGGTACCTTATCTAATCTAGGGCTTGTGAAGCTTCCGGAGGGCATGTCCGATGAGGTTGAACGCATTGATTTTATTTTAGGCTCAAATCCAGTCAACAAAGTGGCGTGTGCCGTGTGTGGATATGGCGATAAACTGGTGATCAATTTTAGCCGGGTTTCTCCCAACACGGACCTGGAAAGGCTATTTTTTACGCGATTAGTTAAAATGGGTATTCCGGTGCGTATCGAGACAAATGCAGCGGTTCATAATGCGTAAGTAAGCGGTAGATAGAAAGAAGGGATGATATATGCCATATTGTGTACGGTGTGGTGTTGAACTGCAAAAAGACTATAAAGCTTGTCCCCTGTGTCAGACAGAGGTTATCCTTCCAAGTGATGAGGAGCCGGGTCAAGGCATTATTTCCTTTCCAGACCATATGCCGCGGCGCTCGCGCCCAACCTTGAATCTTGTGCCGAGCCACGCCTTTATGGTTCTGATGACTTTCCTTATCGTCGTGCCCATCCTTGTGACCTTCTTCATTGATTTTACCAACAATCGCGGGGTAACTTGGTCTTTCTATCCCATGGCCTCGTTGGCTTTACTGTGGGTTTTAATCGTTTATCCGGCAAAGCTTCGGGGACATACTCTGCTCCAGGTTATCACCATTGATTTCTTTGCCATTATCTTGTTTCTCATCTCAATGGATCTTTATTCGGGACCATTTCCGGAATGGGCCCAATATCCGGTACTCTCATTAACTTTAATTTGGATTTATTTAGCTTCCCTAATGATTTTCACATGGCATAATCCGCTTCCCATCATAGGCTTATGGTTTTCGGGAACCTGCGGCTTCCTGATTGTCATGGACAAAATGACCGGAGGTGCGGACTGGTTTTTGCCCCTGGCTCTTCCCATCCTTCTGATGGCAGCCTTAATCGGTGTATTGGGGATCGTACTTGCGAAAATAGCAAGAAAAAAACCGCTCCTTTCAGCAGGGCTTTCCCTGTTTGCGGTGGCGATTTTTATCACAGGTATCGACGGGGTGGTCAATCACTATTTAGGCCAATACTTTGATCTGACCTGGTCTCCCATACTATTGGCTGTATTAATTCCGACAGCTATTTTTCTTATCGTTGTGGACGGTAATCCGGACCTTAAGGCCTATTTGAATAAAAAATTCCATTTGTGATCTTACTCTTGTTCCAATGGTCGTTGGGAGGTAAGGAGTCTTTCCGTTTCTTCGCGGACCAGTTTCTTATCAAGCCTGGTAAAAAGGATGTAAGGCTCTGAAAGAGATTGCTCCGGCAAAGGGTAGAAAGGCTTCCAGCCCGTACCGGCCCCTACATTATCGTGAAGATTCAAGAGCTCTCGCAGCTTATGGGTGGCAAAAGGGATAAAGGGCTCAAACAAAACTGTGAGATTAGCGATGATTTGAATCAGGTTATACAGGGTTTGGGCGCATTCCTCAGGGCTTTCTGACAGGGTAATCCAGGGCTTTTGCTCATCAAAGTAGCGGTTGCCAAAACGAACCAGATTTACTACAGCCTCGAGCGCCTCTCTGAAAGAACCCTCCTCTATAGCATTCCCGCAAGTCTTATAGGTGCTCTCAAGGATGCTTTTAATAGAGGGCGATACATGGCCTCGAGGAATCTTGAGTCCGTAATTTTTTTTAATAAATACCAGCGTGCGATTGACCAGGTTTCCAAACTGGTTAACCAATTCGATGTTATGGCACTGAATAAACTCATTCCATGAAAAATCCGAGTCCCTTTTTTCAGGACCGTTGGCAATGAAGAAGAACCGGATGGCGTCAGGGTCATAGTGCTCCAAAAGATAGGGTACCCACACCGCCCAATTGCCGCTGGTGGATATTTTCTTTCCTTCAAGGGTTTCGTACTCACTGGACAGGAGGGTGTCAGGGAGCTTCAGTCCCCCTTTAGCCATGAGGAGCGCGGGTAAAATGACCGAGTGAAACGGGATATTGTCTTTCCCGTGAATATAGTAATGACGAGTATCACTTTCTTTGCCCCAGAAGTCCTCTAAGTTCAGATTCTGATCCAACGCGGCCCTCTTTGAAGCGGAAAGATAGCCTAAAACCGCCTCCACCCAAACATAAATCTTCTTCACTTCATAACCTTCCACCGGCACTTGGATTCCCCAATCGATGTCACGGGTAACGGCTCTGTCCTTAAGGCCTTCATTTAAATACCTTAAGGTCATGCCAATGGCGTTGGCACGCCAAGAGTTGGCATGGGATACCCATTCCCGGATTCTTTCTTCATATTGGGAAAGGGGAAGAAAAAGATGGGAGGTACGCCTGAATTGGGGTTCTTCACCACAGAGGCCGCACTTTCTTCCCTGGAGGGAGACTGGGTCCAGGAGGCTACCACAATGATCACATTGGTCGCCTTTTGCAGCCTTGCCACAATGGGGACAGGAGCCGGTAACAAAGCGGTCGGGAAGGAACTGGCTGCACCGGGGACAAAAAGCCTGTTCGGTCTGGGTCTCGTAAAGTGCCCCCTTCTCATACAGATTCTTAAAAAATCCTTGAACGAAGGCTTTGTGGTCTTCCGAGTCGGTATGTCCATAATAATCATAGGAGAAACCAAGGCGTTCGAAGCAATCCTTAAACTCTGAGTGATAGCGTTTTGAGATTGAGGCCGGTTCAACACCCTCTTTTCGGGCACGCAAGGTAATAGGTGTACCGTGGCAGTCGCTGCCGGACACATAGAGAACCTTTTCGCCTTTAAGACGGTAGTAGCGTGCCAGAACATCACCCCCCAAAAGGGCGGACAGATGTCCGATGTGAAGAGAACCATTAGCATAGGGCCAGGCACCACCAATAAAAATATTCATAAGATCATCCTTTCTTTATATAGGTCGAGGCTTGTGGTACGTAAGGGGTTTTGTGGGATACAAAAAAGCTCTCACCTCCAAGTCTTGAGACTTGGGGACGAGAGCTTACGCTTCGTGGTACCACCCCTATTTAACCCAGCCTTACAGCAAGGTCCTCTTCGGGTACGCCCTTTGGCTTATACCCTGGCACGCTAACGGGTGCACCCGTTGAAAGCTTACAGCAGCCTGCCTAATCCAATGACGATTAAGCGGATACCTTCACCTTCAAAGCTCCGGGACCATTTTCAGCCACTCTTTACCTGCCCTTTCTCACCAACCGGGCTCTCTTTATGGCATCCGAAGAAGCGTACTCTTCCCTTCAAAGCTTTTAATAGACACTATTATACACCGACGACAATAAAAGTAAAAGGATAATTTAATCCGATTATTGTTCTCTGTGTTTATCCAGCAGCTTTTCCAGAGATTTGATGTGATCGTGGTCTACCTGCATAATGTCCTGAACCAGGCGGGCACTCTTTTCATCCAGCTTGTCATCAGCTACCTTCTCAGCCATTGCAACACCCTGATCTTCACCATGCCAAGCCTCCTTAAGGATGTCATGGTTGGAGCGCTGACCTATGGTTTCAAAGGCGTACTTGACATCGGCCATGACACCGGCCATACCTGTCCCGTACCTCGGGGTTCCTCCCAAATCAATAATCCTCTCAGAAAGAAGCTGGGAGTGCTTATTGTGATCCTTCTGTATTTCTTTAAATTCCGCTTTCAGGTTCTCGTCCGACGCTTCATGAATGAATTTGGAGTAAGAGGTGATGGCCATTTCCTCTCCCTTAAGCAAATCATTCAAAGTGTTAATTGTATTTTCATCCATGGTTTCTCCTCCTGATAAAATGTGAATCATCTTCACTACTTTTGATATAAATTCATTGCTAGTATCTGTTTTTTAATGCAAAGTTATTCCAATATGTTATACTAAGGTTGAAACGCTAAAAACGGGTAAACGGTGCTTGCGCAGTGTAATTCAAAGAATAGTTTTGAGAGAAGCAGAGCTTCAGTGAGTTCATCAATACTTGGGGGTAATGCTGTGATACAAAGGATTAAGAATTTCATTAGTCATACCACTATTCGTCAAAAGCTTACCGTTCTATGTATCGTCTTTGTATTGTATCCGGTCATTATTGTCATCTTTTTCGGCTATTTTAAATATGCCAAGGATATCAGAAGTGAAATATTGAAAACATTGGATGAGCGCATTGAACGCGTCAACGTCCTTACTGTCGAACGCTTTGAGCAAACTAAAAGCTTCGCCATGATGATCCCCTACGACGGAACCCTCAACGAGATCTTCGTTAGGAGGAAAAACGGCAAAGATAATGAGGACGGTCTTTATAAGGATATTAACAATTACCTCTATTCCAAATTCTATTCCAAACAGGAAATTAAAGCGGTTTCTTTTTTCTTTACCGATAACAGCCAGATTGTCTATATGGTCCAGTCTGATAATTCCTACAATAAATATATGACCACAGTCCACCCCATTGTGGTACAAGAAGCCGATAAAATGGAAAAGCAATTTGGATACTACATATCAGAGGACGGAGAATTTTATATCATTCGAAAGATGTTCGACCGTTTTTCCTTTGAGCAATATGGTGTCATCATTATTAAGGTCGATAAGGAGTATATGCTGGCGTACTTCAAGAACGATTTCAAGAATAGCTCAGGTATGCTTTTGACCTATAATGATATTAATATTTTTGAACAGGGCCAAATTCCCCAGAATGACCGTGCAGATATTATGGAGCAAATACGTATCGGCCAACCTCCTCAAATTCCAAAAAGCTTTTTTAGTATCAAACCCTATGAAGTGATCAACAGCTCCTTATCCTTGGATAATATATCCCTGCAATACGGCATCATCATGCCGACAAACCAAGTCATGGACCCTTATTATCATGCGGTAAGGCTTCTGGTGGGGCTTACCTTATTGGTCACCATGGCCATGCTCCCGGTGGCCATTGCCCTTTCAAAGTCTGTCTGGTCGCCTATCGAAGAGCTGGTAGGACTGATGAAGCTTTTGGAAGAGGGCAATCTGGGTATTCAGTCAAAAAGAATAAAGAACGACGAGTTTAAGTTTATTTTTGACTCGTTTAATAATATGTCCAATGAAATCAAATACCTCTTCGATGTGGTATACAGGGAGGAGCTTGCGAAAAAAGAGGCACAGCTGGCCGCCCTTCAAGCTCGAATTAATCCGCATTTTCTCTATAATACGTTGGAAATCATGAACTGGAAAGCAAGAATTGGGGGCAATACTGAGCTGTCCGATATTATAGAAGCTTTGGGCAGATTATTGGATGCAGGCATGAATAAGGGCGGACAAAGTATTTGCAGGCTAAAGGATGAAATAAAGCTGGTTGAGTCCTACATGCTCATTATGCACAAGCGCTTTGGGAAACGGTTGGAGTATGTTAAAGAAATTGACGATTCCTTGCTTGAGGGGACCATTCCCAAGCTCCTGATTCAACCGCTTCTTGAAAATGCCATGATTCATGGCATAGAGCCTTTGGGTGGAGGCTGCATTACACTTTCTGTCAGGCTTATGGAAAAACGATTGGCCATTTCGGTAGAAGATAATGGTGTAGGCATCTCCGATGAGGATCTTGAAGAGTTTGACAAGCTATTTAATGATCAGCCCAGTAAGATTGGCAGTTCTACAGGTATAGGTGTAAAAAATGTCCATGAACGTATACAGATCATTTATGGAAAAGAGTATGGCCTAAGCCTTAGGAAGGGAAGAGAAGCAGGAACCTTAGCCATTATTACCATTCCCTATATCCTATAGCATTTTAGAGGTTTGTTCTTTAAGCAAATAAAGCCAATGAAGCAATTTAATGCAAAATCTAACAAGGTACTCATGTTTTTTAAAAGTAGTCAGCTGGTTTATGATAAGGGTGAAAATGAATAAAGGAGGAGTTGCCCTATGAAAAAACGACTTGCAGTCCTATTGGTATTGACCATTTCTATTGGTCTTTTTGCTTGCAGTCCATCAAGGTCTGTAGACCTGGTAACTCCATCCCCGTCAGCCTTGCAGGGGTCCCTTGAGACTGTGACACTTTCCACGGTCGGGATGTTTGGAGGAACGGACCCTTCCGCGCCTGATTACCAGCAGCTCATTAAGGAGTTTATGGATATCAATCCCCATATTACGATAAAGGATGAATCAGCCACTGCTGATGAGACATGGAAATCCCGCGTTGCCACTGACTTTTCATCGGGTAATGACCCGGATGTGGTCTTTTATTTTAATGGCACTGACGCCAAACAGCTTATTGCAAACAAAAAGGTGGTTTCCATAGAAGAAATCACAAGGGTATATCCAGACTACATCAAAGATATATCAGATACGGCTATGGCCTCTATGAAGGAATATGATGGAAAACGTTATGCAGTGCCGGTCAGAGGATTTTATGAGGGGCTCTTCTGCAACAAGGATCTCTTTGATAAATACGATCTTGATCTTCCTACCGATTGGGGAAAATTTGAGGCGGCCATTGTCAAATTCAAGGATGAGGGGATTATTCCCATTGCTATCAGCTTTTCCGATGTTCCCCACTATTGGATTGAGCACCTCATCCTTGCCCAGGGCGGCATTGAAGAGCACGCCATCAATCCCAGGAGTGCCTATCCTGAAAGCTGGGCAAAGGCCCTTGGGTATTTTAAAACCTTAAAGGAAATGGGTGCTTTCCCCATTGACGTAAATGCTACCAAGAACGATATTACCTCTCATCTTTTTTATGACAAGAAAGCGGCCATGATTATTGATGGTTCCTGGTTCATAGGCGGACTAAAGGACCCTGCGTCAACCGTTGTTCTCCCCATGCCTTCAACGCCCGATGGTAAAAAGGACCCCAAAGCTATTATTGGAGGCTTTTCATCAGGCTTTTATATCTCTACTAATGCATGGAATGATCCCACCAAGCGTGATGCAGCCGTGAAGTTTGTCATGCATATGACCAGTAAGAAGGCCATATCCTTGTTCGCTAAGGAGGCGGGAACCCCGGCTGCGGATATCCCCGCCCCCAGCAATATACCCAAGATTATGAAGGATGGTCTTGCCATGGTTGAACAGGCTAAGGGTGTTAATATGCCCATTGATTTCAGGTTGAGCAAGGAGGCTTGGACCTATCTGGTCTCCATGATTGGTCCCATTGCAGACGGTGAAATAACACCGGAGGAAGTATTAACGGAAGTTGTTAATAAAAATAAATAAGCTTCGGATTGATTACAGAAGCAGGCTTCATTATACAATTAAAGGGCGGTGTGGGCATGTTTAAAGTGATACTGCTGGATGACGAAGATGTCATTATAGAAGGGCTTCAAGCTGCTGTTCCCTGGGAGAAATATAAATGCAAGGTAGTGGCCTCAGCGACCAATGGAAAAGAAGGGCTTACTCTCATTCGCAAGCATAAGCCCGATATTGTCCTGACCGATATTCGGATGCCTTATTTAAATGGGCTTGAAATGTTAAAGGAGCTTACGGGGGAGTTTCCCCAAATGCAAATTATCGTCATTTCCGGGTACCGGGATTTTGCTTATGCACAATCTGCCATTCAATTAGGCGTACTGCGCTTCCTTTTAAAGCCCTCCAAAATGGATGAGATTCATGAAGCTCTAAATGCTGCGGTGCTGAAGCTTTCGGGTATACCCCTTGAAACTTATTCTCCCTCCAATACCAACCCCAAAATAGAGGATGAGCCGGAGAGCAACTTCATTGTATCCCGAGCCATAAGCTATATCAACGAACACTATCCGGAGAAGCTTACCCTCCAGCAGCTTGCCGATTATCTGTATATCAGTACATGGCATCTCTGCCGGGTTTTAAAAAAGGGTACGGATATGAATTTTGTGGATATTCTCAATAATATCCGAATTGAGCATGCCAAAAAATACCTCAGGGAAACCAATCTGAAGGTTTATGAGATCTCCCATAAGATTGGGTATAGCGATATCGCCTATTTTTCAAAAGTCTTTCGCTCTATAACGGGGATGTCCCCGAAACAGTATCGCGAAACGGCATGAGGCTTAATTCGCACCCTATTCTCGGGTCTAGTCATGTTGGTGCGTTCCGCACTCTATTCTCGGGTCTAGTCATGTTGGTGCGTTCCGCACTCTATTAATGGGTCGAGGCTTGTTGTGCGTTCCGCACTCTATTCTCGGGGCTAGTCATGTTGGTGCGTTCCGCACTCTATTCACGGGTCGAGGCTTGTTGTACGTACCTATAGGTACGTACCCTATCTATTGTGGTTTAGAGCGCTGGATATATTCTTCCAGTGCTTTTATATTTTCCTCATCCTCATTAATGGTCATATGGAGAAGCTCAACGCTTGTGGGGTCTGCTTCACCTAATTTAAAGCTCGCGTGTTTTTCGGCGATTATGCGCTCAGCATCCAGAGCGATTTCTGCATAATCAATATCGGTCATTTCTTTTTCTCTGCTTCGTTTTTGTCGCATATCGTCCATAACGCCTTTAAGTCCGATTTTGTATTGGGGCTCTTCACCAATGTCTACCACTCGGTCGGAAATGAGCATCATCTGGTTAAAATGGCTTTCTTGCAAGGATTTTAGAGTTTTTTTCAATTCAGTATCCTTAACTTTTGCGATCAGGCGGGCATAGGATTCAATCATTGCCTCCTGGCTTACAATAAGCTCATTTAAGTCCCGTGTTCTATCATTCATAGTTTATCTCCTTTGTCTCCGGGTTTTTTCTGATAATGTGATTCTGTGCAGGTTATTATTTTTTATTCCCCGATTTTTTGTTCTTGTTCAATTTATTCAATAGGGTATACAGACGTGTTCTTGTGGTCAAGATTCTAGTGGGCGTATTTGAAGCGGATAGGTATAATAGAATGAGCACAGAAGTCGAATATAAGAGTGAAACATCGAAGATAGCTGTTGGTGATGTTTTTAGGTATATCATTTTTTTTCTCTTTTCCATGGCGTTATTTTACATCAGCTTTAGAATGGTTTTTCCTACAATCAACAATAGACAGCTTCCGTTAAAGAATGGAGCTGCTTTAGGGGCAGTCCTTCTCTTTTGTCTGGTGTTGTGGGCCATCCAAAAGTTACTCGGAGTGTTAAGCGATAAGGAAAAAGCGCTCTGCTCCATTTTGATGTTTATAGCTTTTGTGATGTTGGAAATCGTTTGTGCACGAGTGTTTGAGGTGAAACCCTCCTGGGATTTCGGCGAGGTCATTAATGGGGCAAAACAGATTGCCGTCGAACAACCCCTAAGCAATAGACTGTATTTTGAGCTTTATCCCCACAACCTGAATCCTTCGGTTATTATTGGCACCTACCTGAAAATAGTCAAGGAAGCCGATAAGAGCCTTTATCTGCTCAACATCGCGGCCATCTCCTTATCGGTTTGCGGAGCTTTGTTGATAGCCAAAAAGGTTTTTGGAATAAACACTGCAACAATGGTCATGCTCCTGTGTCTTGTTTCAACCCCATTATATCTTTACGTGCCCATTGTTTATACCGACACGCTTTCACTTCCTTTTCCCGTATTAGCCCTTTACTTTTGGATAAAATGGCGGGAGACGGACGAAAACAGCCTGGGAAAACAAGCGTTTTATTTCGCTCTTATAGGCATCTTTTCAGCCATCGGCTATTTAATTAAACCAATAGCAGCCATTGTCCTCGTCGCCGTTGTTATTGAGCTCTTTATATCATCTATTAAAAGGGCATCCTCTAACAGCAGCAGGAGAAAGGGAGTCCTTTCTATAACGTCGGCGATTCTGGCCTTCATACTCGTACTTATGATGTTTAATGCTTATGTGGACCTTAAAGGCTATCGTAAGAACATGTCTAGAGAGAATAGCCTTCCCTATACCCACTGGCTTATGATGGGTATGAACCGTCCCATTGAGGAGGGTGGCTCTTCATACGGCTATGGGGGCTTCAGCAACGAGGATTTAACCTATTCGAGATCCTTTAAGACAAAAAAGGAACGCACCATTGCCAATCTAAACCGCATGGAGCAAAGGCTTAAAGCCTTTGGCACCACCGGCTATGCTACATTTCTGATAAAAAAACTGGAATGGACGTGGACTGACGGAACCTATTTTGCCCCTGTCAAGCTAGCCAGAGAACCTGTTAATAGGGGGGCCTATCACCAGTTTATTTTATATAGCGACAAGAATACCAATGTCCCCTACCTGATACAGTGTCAGATCCTCCATGCAGCAACCCTTTTTTTGATTCTTTCTGGAACGGTTAATGCCATGAGAACCAGAAATATGGCAGGTTTAAGGTCCATCATGGTATTATCCTGTTTTGGCATTATGTTGTTTCTTTTAGCCTGGGAATCACGGTCCCGTTATCTTACCTTTTTTATCCCGGTATTTAATATCATGGCCGCCAGCAGTTTGGAGGAGGTTTCTAAAGCGCTGCAGCGTCATAAAGCAAAGCCGGGGTTGTATTAATATACGAAAGAAATGTATAATAGAATGGATTGAAGATTAGGTGAGATGATGTTTTGAAGAAAATTGGGATAATTATTAATAAGGCTAAGGACATGGATTTCAGGCATACGTCAATGATTGTGGAGAAGCTCTTGGAAAAGGGCTTTCAAGCCGTTGTCGCGCCCGATATCAAATCTTGCATCAGTATGCCTGCCACTCCGTCTTCCTCGGTTATTGAAGACTCAGATTTTATCATCTGTGTCGGAGGAGACGGTACTTTTCTGAAGGTGGCTCGCCAGGCCTACATGCACAGGAAACCTGTTTTGGGCATAAATAAAGGTACCGTTGGATTTTTGGCTGAAGTGGAGACCCGGGATATCGGATGGGCTATTGATAGAATCGCAGAGGGGAATTTTAAAATTCAACCTCGAATGGTTCTGGATGTGGAGGTGATCCGCCAGGGAGAAAAGGTTTATGAGGATATTGCCATTAATGATGCTGTAGTGTCGCGTATGGCCCTGTCTCGCATTTTAAGACTCAAGGTGATGCTTGATGAAAAGTATGTGGATTCCTTTCCTGGAGATGGGATTATCATATCGACGCCTACCGGCTCAACAGGCTATTCCCTGTCAGCAGGGGGGCCGATTGTTCAGCCCGATATGCGTCTGATGGCCATTTCACCCATATGTCCACATATTCTTTATTCCCGATCCTTTATTGTATCGGAATCACGAACAGTCAAGGTAAGTATCGACGATGAGGGCGAGATTAGTGCCATGCTCACTTTAGATGGACAGGAAGGCTTCGCGCTTTTGCAGGGTGATTTGGTTTGTGCTAAAGCGTCACGGAATAATGTTTATTTTGCTTCGGTCAGCCAGGTAAACTATTATGATGTATTGCGGTCAAAAATACACAGTTGAACATAATTAGCCCCAGTTTTGAGGAGGAAGGTATGAAATACAATCGCCATGCCAAAATTCTGGACATTATTGAGTCCTATGAAATTGAAACCCAGGATGAATTAGCAGACAAGCTCAGAGAGATCGGTATGGATGTCACCCAGGCCACAATTTCACGCGACATCAAGGAACTCAGGCTGGTTAAGGTGCTGACATCCGGAGGAAAATATCGCTATTCGGCCATACACGGTGATAGCGGCAATATGAATGACAGATTGCTTGTTATTATTAAAGAGGCCTTCGTTTCCAGTGATTACGCCAACAATATCCTGGTTATCAAGACCCTTCCGGGCATGGCTCAGGCCGTAGCGGCCACGTTGGACGCCCTGGGGTGGAACGATATTGTAGGTACAATAGCAGGGGACGATACCATTATGATTATTTGCCGGGCTGAAAAAATCGCTGAGGATCTCATGGAAAAATTCACACGGATGGTGAGAGGGGTGTCCTAAACACGGCTATGCTTATTCAGCTTTTAATTGAGAATGTGGCCATTATCGAAAAACTGAATATAACCTTGTTTGAGGGCTTTAATGTGCTGACCGGCGAAACAGGCGCAGGTAAATCCATCCTTATCGATTCCCTTAATGCCCTATTAGGGTCCCGGGTTTCACGGGAGCTTATTCGTTCGGGTGCTGAAAAGGCCACTGTTCAAGGCCTTTTTTCTCATGATGCTTCTTTTTTAGAGGTGCTTGAAGCATACGGTATCGAGCCCCAGGAGGATGACACGCTTCTGGTTTCCCGTACCTTTACCGAAGCGGGCAAAAACATTTGCAGGGTCAACGGAACCTTGGTAACCGTCGCCATGCTTAAAGAGATTGGTCAAAAACTCGTAGATATCCATGGCCAGCACGATAACCAGTCCTTATTGCGTCCGGAGACCCATATTGGGCTTCTCGATCTTTTCTCAGGAGAGAAACTGGTCGAAGAGAAGAGGAATTATCAAATTCAACTGGAGCATCTCAAAGGATTAAAGGCGCGTCTTAAAGCGCTTTCCGGTGAAGGCAAAGAACGGGAGCGCACCTTGGACATGCTGAGATTTCAAATAGAAGAGATTGAAAAAGCAAATCTTTATGTGGGCGAGGACGATGAGCTGGAACATCAGAGCAGGATTCTCTCCCATGCAGAGGAGATTATTTCAGCCTTTTCAAATGCCTATGAGGGTCTCAGGGGTGAGGATAATGAAGAAGATAGTGCCCTGGACAAGCTGGGCGCTTCGTTGGAAGCCATTCAGAGGATTGAGTATCTGGACCCTCACTATGCATTGATCTGCGCAGCATTGGGGGAAATGCAGGATAAGCTGACGGAGCTTTCCCGGGAGGTTCGTTACGTGCGAGACGGGATGGAGTATGACCCCAGGCTACATAAGAGTATTGAGGAACGCATAAGCTTAATACAAGGACTAAAACGCAAATATGGTGAAACCATCGAGGATATTCTCCGTTTTTTAAATGGGGCAAAGACGCGGCTGGATGAGATCGAAAGAAGTGAAGAGCTTATTCTAGGCCTCAGACAAGAAATTGACCAAACAGAACAAGCATTACATAGCAAGTGCGGGCGAATGAATGGGTTAAGAGGAGAGGCGGCTCTGCTTCTTCAGGACAGAATTCAAAAGGAGCTTGAAGACCTTGAGATGCCTAAGACCCAGTTTGCAGTAACGATTACAGCTTGCCCCGAGGAAGGCTTTAATGAGGATGGGACCGATAGGGTGGAATTC
>JAEYPI010000241.1 GCA_023410885.1 Bacillota bacterium | reverse complement strand
TCTGGAATATGATATTGCCTGGGCAGGCAGCCATCAGGCGGAGTTTCTCCAGCTTTGGGCGAAGCTCAACGAGCTAAGCAAGCACAGCGAGGGGGCAGCCAAATGAGATCATGGATCAAGCGGTCATTCAAAAACCGCATCTTTCTTACTGTCTTAATGGTTGCGCTGTTGCCGCTGTTTATTTGCGCCGTGCTGATGATACAGATTCAGCTTGTGCGCAGTGAGCAGGAGCTTGCCCAGCAGGCGCGCGTCCAGTTGGACGCGCTGGCCAGTACTTTGACTGAAACCCTCCAGGGAGTTGATACAATCACACAGGAGCTTGCGGACAGCACCGTCGTTCGTAGTACCATGCGTCGTAGCGGCAGCGACTCGCGCATTTTGTACCAGGTTTTGTTCCGTAGCTCGCAAACGCTCAGCAATGTAGCGCAGTTCGATATCTATGATAGAAGCGGTTTATGCCGTTATACCACGGCCAGTAACCTGCCGACTGTGGCACTGGACCTCGATTGGGGTATTCTCTATGCTGCTAAACATGCAGAGGGTCTGGCGCTGCAGGAAAACGGCGGGCGGGGGTTGATCGCCGCCCGCGCCATCCATGCTTTTGATGGCACCATTCTGGGTTATCTGGTCGTCACGATCGAAGAGGACGGCTTAGAGTCACTGTTCAGTGGGAAATACAGCGCGGTAAACGACGTGATTCTGCTAGATCCTGCGTGGCGCACGGTGTATTACTCTCAGTCGGCACAGGGGACGGGCGCCGTCAGCGCGCTACGTGAACAGCTTCTGGCCGGAGAGCCACTGACCGGCATGGAGGGTGAATATAACTTTTACTGTACGCGGTTGGATGAAGGCAGCTTTACGCTGATTATGCAGCAGCCGCGCACCTTTACAAAGGCGGTCATGCGTTCGATCTATTCTGTGAGCGTGATGATGGGACTGTTGTGCCTGATTTTGTGCCTATGGTGCGCGTGGGCTTTGAGCCGGCATCTTTCCAAGCCGGTATATGAGCTGGATACGGCGATGGGCGAGGTTGAAAAGGGCAATTACGAGGTGCAGCTGGAAACAAACCGCACTGACGAGCTCGGCAGGCTCACCAGCTCATTCAACCGCATGACACGCGAGTATCGGCTGAATCTCGAGAGCTCAGTGCAGCGACAAAAGGAACTCAACGAGACGCAGCTGCGTATGATGCAGGCACAGCTGAACCCGCACTTTCTGTACAACACACTAGACTCGATGAAGTGGCTTGGGGTGACGCATGGCGTGCCGCAAGTCGCCACGCTGGCAACCAATCTTGCCATCATTCTGCGTGCCGGCATCTCAGAGGATGAGTTCGTGACGCTCCAGCAGGAACTGGAGCTCATAGACCGCTATATCGATATCCAGTTGCTCCGCTTTGAGGATCGGTTCACGTGTGAAATCGACATTGATGACCGCCTCCAGAGCTGTCTGGTGCCGAAGCTTGTATTGCAGCCACTGGTGGAAAATGCCATTATCCACGGCGTTGAGGGTCGTGACGATGGCTATATCAAGCTCCGGGCGGAGGAACAGGAGGGAGAACTGCTGCTGACTGTATCAGACAACGGCTGTGGCATCCCGGAGGAGATTCTGGAAAAACTCAACGGCTCAGACAAGCGAGTACCGGGTGGTCACCTGGGGCTTTACAATGTGGATAGGATCATCCGGTTACACTATGGTGAGCGCTACGGCATTTCCGCCGAAAGCTTGCCGGGTCGGGGTAGCCGCGTACAACTGAGGCTGCCGATTCAGAGGGAGGAGAAGGAAGATGCTGAAGGTATTGGTTGTTGACGACGAATCCATGGTGCGCAGGGGCATTGTGCTAGGTTTTGACTGGGCGGCATTAGGCTGTGTGATAGTGGGAGAGGCGACCAACGGCGAGGAGGGGCTTGCCGCGGTGGAGTCCTATAACCCGAACCTTATTATCACGGACGTACGGATGCCGCGCATGGACGGAATTGAGATGCTTGGCGAGCTCAGACGGCGCGGCAACCGTGCCCACGTTATTTTATTGACGGCCTACAGCGATTTTTCCTACGCGAGAAGCGCACTGCAGTATGGCGCGGACGATTACCTTCTCAAGCCGTTTCACAATCAGGATTTGGTGGCGGCTATCGACCGGATCCAGCAAAAAGTGCAGGAACGCTCCGCGCTGACACCACAGGATGTGCTTCCGCTGGCAAAGGGCGACAAGAGTAAATATGTGCTACTGGCGATGAATTATATCGCAGAGCACTACCGCGATCCGGGCATCGGCATCACGCTGATTGCACAGTCGCTGGGCGTGAGCGAGGGACATCTGAGCCATGTGTTCAAGAAGGAGACGAGCTACACCATCATTGGATATCTGACACAGTACCGCGTCCACATGGCGATGGAGCTGTTGCAGGACTGCCGCTACAAAATTTATGAGGTGGCAGAGATGGTGGGCTACCGCGACGTGGCGTATTTCGGAAGCACGTTTAAGAAGCTTACGGGCCTTTCGCCATCGGAGTATCAGGATCGATGCAGATGATTTGTGCAACATCCACAAAACTGCGCCTTTAAAAATTAGAAGTCTCAGTTTTTATCACAGAATCCAAGGCATAATCGCAGTTTTGCCCTGTTCCATTTTAAGCGGGGTGTTATTTATAATAAAAGTATATCTTACACCCAGAACTTAAAAAGGAGTGAATCTAAAAATGAAAAAAACTCTTGCAATTATACTGGCGCTTGTGATGCTGCTGGGCCTGGTGGGCTGCACTTCCAATAAGACGCCCGTGGACGCGAACAACACCCCAAAACCCAGCACTGTTGAGCCCACACCCACAGCCCAAGAGAAGGACTACTCAGGCTACACCATCAGGATATATTCGAACTCCAACTCCACCGAGCGCGCCACCTGGCTCATTAACGAGGCCAAGGACGCAGGCTTTACCATCTCCCTCGATGACAACAGCGTTATCTCCGGTGATACTGCTGCTATCCAGGCCGCCAACGAGAACAAGGACGGCGACATCCTGTTCGGTCTGAACGAGACCCGTTGGAGCCAGGTTGTTGACGGTACCTATGAAAACCTGAAGCTAACCGATTGGACACCCTCATGGGCTAACGAGGTTGGCGAATATGCCTACCCTGGAGCTGCCTATGGTCTGGTTATCCAGAATGTTCTGATGCTGTACCGTACCGATGAGCTCGGCACCAACGGCAAAGAGCTAAACTTCAAGCATTGGGCTGACATCGTTGACAGCGGTTACACCTGGTACCGCCAGAACAAGGTCGGCGGCACAACCAATGCCAACATCAATTCCGCAATGCTATATGCGTTCGTTGATCCCAACTCAAAAGCCGGTGGCATCTCTGTGGATGGCTGGAAGACCCTGTGGGCCTACTGCGCAGGCGGTGTGTATTCCTCCGATGATACCTATAAGTACGGCTTTGATCCTCTGAATAAGGGCGACGTAGCTGTTTCCACCTTCTACTCCTCCTCTCTGTATGGTAAGATCGACTCCGCTGCTGAGGGCTCAAAGAACCCGCTGCGTGGTGCATTAAAGCCTGAAAACTGGGCATTGGTCAACATTGAGGACGGTACCTATTACATTGCAGAATACATAGGTATTCTTGACAAACAGGGCCGTACAGCTGAGCAGACTGAGGCTGTCAAGGCGTTTGCTGAGTGGTTCGGCTCCGCTGAAGTACAGGCTGCTTGGGGCGAAGAGTTCGACTCTTATCCCTGTAACACCGCTGCTGCTGACATCCTCTATCCGGATGGCATTCCTGCAATTTACCAGATCAAGAACTTTGCCCTGAGCAAAGTTTTAGGTACCGACTTGACCTATGCTGAGTATGTTGCAGAGCACTCCAGCGAGTGGACAAATATTATGACCAATCTTGGATTCTATTGGGCAGACGCTTCCGGTGCTTCTGCTGAGCCCGACTGGAACAATCTTGACTGGGCAACACTGACCCAAGCCAAAAAGTAATTTATAAGCGTGTATTCTCGCTTAGTTAGGATGGCGAGCCATTACGGCTCGCCATCAGTATATAAACCCTGGATTTCTAGAAACTGGAGGACTCTTTATGATTCGGATCAATGACATTGTGGTGAAGTTCGGTGACTTCACTGCCCTACATAAAATCAACGTCCATGTGAAAGAGGGCGAGTTCTTTACCTTTCTCGGCCCTTCCGGCTGCGGCAAGACCACTACCCTTCGAACTATCACCGGTTTCATTGAACCGACTGAGGGTACAATAGCGGTAAAGGATCGCGACATCACCCATGTTCCTATCGAGGACCGGAACATCGGCATCGTGTTCCAGAGCTATGCCCTGTTTCCCACAATGACGGTATACGATAATATTGCCTTTGGCCTGAAGGTCAAGAAGCTCAATAAAAAAGAAATCGATGAGAAGGTCCGCGCAATCGCAAAGAAGGTCGATCTTTCAGATGAGCAGTTGAAAAAAGCCGTCTCCCAGCTCTCCGGCGGCCAACAGCAGCGTGTGGCCATTGCCCGTGCGCTGGTCACAGGCCCTGCGATCATCTGTATGGATGAGCCGCTTTCAAACCTCGATGCCAAGCTCCGCGTGCAGCTGAGAAATGAACTGAAAAAGATGCAGAAGGACTTTGGCATCACGACCATCTATGTCACCCACGACCAGGAGGAGGCCCTGACGCTGTCCGACCGCATTGCGGTGTTCAATAAGGGCATAATCGAGCAGATCGGCACGCCGAACGAGATATACAATCACTCTAAAACCGAGTTTGTCTGCAACTTCATCGGCGATATTAACCGTTTGGATGCGGAAGTGGTCAGAAAAATGAGTGCTAAGCATACGCACGTTGATCCAAAGCAAAATAACTATATTCGCTTAGAGCGCATCCACGTCAACACCCAGCCTGCCGAGGGAGATCTCGTGTTGGACGGCAAGGTAGAAAGCCGCGAATACTATGGCCTGTATATCAAGTATTACATCGATCTCGGTTGCCAGACCGTCAAGGTCATTGAGAAAAATGACGGTGTGAACATTTATGAGCCGGGCCAGGTGGTCAAGGTCGTGATGAATCCGCGTGATATCATGGCTTATCCTGCGGAAAACAGGTCAGGGGTGATATCATGAAGGATCTTGTGAATAAACGTTCGCTGACCTCGGTCTTCTTCAAGACTTTTGGTATTGCACTTTTTGCCTATTTGTTTTTGGGTTTTATGGTGCTGCCATGCATAAATACTCTGACCAGCATTTTCAACACAACCAACGCTGCCGGTGAACGTGACCCGTTTGCGGTTATTCGATTCTTCTTTGCCGGTAACATGATGAACTACGTCTGGAACTCTCTCAAGCTCGCCATTTTTCTGGTGGTGACGGTTAATGTTGTTGGCGTATCCATCGTGCTTCTGACTGAGTATTTCGACATAAAGGGTGCAAAGATCCTGCGTATGGGCTATATGACTACGCTCATCTACTCCGGTGTGGCGTTGGTTACGGGGTATCTGTTCCTCTATGACTCCGATGGTATTCTCACCTCAACGCTTGCCAATATGTTCCCTAATATGAACAAAGACTGGTTCTCAGGCTTCAGCGCGGTTCTCTTTACAATGACCTTTGCCTGTACAAGTAATCATGCGCTGTTTTTACGAAATGCCATTCGTGGTATTGACTACAACACTGTCGAGGCTGCGCGTAACATGGGCGCCAGACCTTTTAAAGTCTTATTTAAGGTCGTGTTCCCGACCCTTATGCCAACAATGTTTTCATTGACTGTCATGACCTTTATAACGGGCCTTTGCGCTATGTCCGCCACGACCCTTCTGGGCTATGACGCCATAAACCCTGAGATTGTACGACTGGCCGGTTCATCAACTGCAGATGAGGCCTTTCCTCAGGCACGCGCTGCATTGCTGTCCATTATTTTGGCTATATTTACTATCGTGCTTTTGGCTATTTTATCGGCCTACGAGCGGAAGGGGCATTATCTTTCTGTTTCCAAGACCAAGGCCAAGCTGCAAAAGCAGAAGATTACCAACCCGGTGGGCAATGTCCTGGCTCACATCTATGCCTATGCGCTTTTCATTGTTTACATGATTCCGGTCGTAATGATTATTATTTTCTCATTCCAGAACTACAGCGCCATACGTATGAAAGCGCTCGATTTAAAAAACTGGACCCTTGTCAACTATTTTGGCTCTGAGGATTATCAGTACCTCACTTCCCGCGGAACCTACAAGCTACGTGAGGGCTCAATCTCCGGCCTTTTTGCCAATGATGCGACCCTTGGCGGTATTAAGATCAGCTTTATTATGTCCGCTATTGCGGCAGCATTGGCCTGTGTTATTGTGGTTGTGGTTTGCAATTATATTTTTAAGAATCGAAACAAGAAAATCAGCACTGTTTTGGAATATTGCCTGTTGTTCCCCTGGTTGCTACCGACCATCCTGATTTGCTATTCTTTCCGTATCTTCTTCAATAGCGATACAGTTTGGTATGTAGGTAATAATAACCTATATTACGCGGAAAGTGTACGAATACTGATTATTATAGCCTATATGGTGGTGAAACTGCCGTTCTCGCTGCGAATGATTAAAGCCGCATTTTATGCTATCGATGAAGAGCTTGAGGACGCAGCTCGGAATCTTGGCTCAAGTGGGTTGAAGACCTTCTTCAGGGTGAAGCTGCCCATCATTTTACCAAGTGTTCTGGCTGTCTTTGCACTGAATTTCAACTCTCTGTTTACTGAGTATGATATGTCTGCAACATTTGCCAGTTCCTATGGCACAAGCTATGCAATGGTCATTCAGTCCATGACTGCAGAGGAGGGCTTATACGGTTATAACATCAACGCCTCCGGACGCCGATGCGCATCCACGGTATTTATTATGATCGTTTCCGGTATCATCCTCTATCTTGTATATGGGGTGGGTGCCCGTGATCTGGGTGAGCGCCTCGAGGCAAAGGAACGACGGAAAAGACGCTTTGACAAATTATTCTCAGTCTTTAAAAGGGAGCCTGTAAAAGAAAACGCATAGTCCTTACCTCTGGCCAGATATCATTTTCTGCAGGTTGGAAAGCCGGTATGGATGCCGGAAGGCAAAGCGCAAATAGATAAAGTAAAAGGTAAAGGTGTGATCTGCGTCCTTGAAGACGGTCACATCTTTTTTTTCTTTGGGGGGAATTGGCTGATGAATTTCTATAGATGAAGCAGATGGAATTTATGGATTAAATTTTGCCCATTGGGTTGGATTTTATTATAATACGGGTTATAGTAATGATTGCGTGTCATTCATTATTTGTTTATCTTTTTGCAAGCCTGAAAAGGAGATAAAATGGTTTTAAGAGGCAGGTTAAAACTTATATACGATATGATTCCTCCTTGCGATATTCTGGCCGATATCGGAACCGACCATGCCCTTATCCCGGCTTACGCGCTTTTGAATAAGCGGTGTAAAAGGGCTATTGCCTGCGATGTCAGAAAGGGCCCATTAGAAAGGGCGGAACGCACCCTTGAGCATTTTAATCTTCAGGGACGAATGGAATTACGTCTGGGGAGCGGTCTTACACCGCTTTCACAGGAAGAGTCCGATTGTATCGTTTTAGCGGGCATGGGTGGCCTTTTAATCACGGAGCTTTTGAATGAAGCATTAGCAATTGCCCGCCAGGCCAATTATATTATCCTACAGCCCATGGTGGCACAGGAAATGGTCAGGCCATATCTCTGGCAGAATGGCTTTGAGGTAATAGATGAAGGCTTGGTGCGTGAGGAGGACAAGCTCTATCAAGTACTCCTGATACACTATACAGGGATCGTCAGAGCGCATTGGGAGGCTGTCCATGAGGTTATTGGAGAGCATCTTCTTCGCAAGCGGGATCCGCTTTTGCTAGATTGGCTCAAGGATCGTCTTGAAAAACAGGAAAAACGAGTGAAGGGGCTGGAGGCCGCCAGAACTGTCAGGCAAACCCTTCAAACAGAAAAGATTATTCTCGAAAAACTTAAGGGACTTTTAAATAAGCTAGGTGAATGACTCGGTGATCCGGGTTCCAGTGATCCGGTGGGAGGATTTATGAAGCTAGGAGTTATTTTATCTTATCTTGAAGCCTTGGCACCTCAGGCCTTACAAGAAAGCTATGACAACAGTGGTCTCATTTTTGGCAGTCCGGAAACCGAGGTCTCAAAGGTGCTGGTTTGTCTGGATGTTGATCAAAAAGTGATGAATGTAGCAGTTGAACAGGATTGTCACTTGGTTATATCCCATCATCCAGCCATTTTTAAGGCAATCCGGAGCTTTACTGAGGACACTCGGGAAGGAGAGCTTCTTGTAAAGGCCGCCCGCAATGATATTGCCCTTTTTAGCGCCCATACCAATTTTGACTCGGCTGCTGGCGGACTTACCGACTTACTTTGCTCAAGGATTGGGCTCCAGCATGTCAAAATATTAAAAGAGGCAAAGGGACGAGAGGCAGATTGCGGCTTTGGACGCTATGGGAGCATAATGCCCATGAGTGGTGAACAGTTTATCAAGGCTATAAAAACAGCCCTTTCGCTGGATGTGGTCAGATGCGTGGGAGACATTCCTGAAAGAATTTCAAGAGTGGCTGTATATAATGGTTCCTATGACCGGGAGATACTTGACGAGCTGCGCGTTATTAAACCCCATGCCTTTATCACAGGAGATCTGAAGTATCATGATGCTCAGGAGCTATTAGAAAACGGCATATTTACCCTTGATGGGGGACATTATGGTACTGAAAAGCTATTTGTAGAAGAAATGGCAAAGCTTTTGGAGGCTGGCCTTACGGGACTCACCATCCTGCGGTATGAAGGGAAGGATATTTTCACCTACGCTATTGAATAAGGAGAGAGCTTGCCGACATCAAGATCTCCCTTTGTGCTATAATAAATGAGTTATGTATAGCCACTATAAATTTTACAGCAAGATAACAAAAGGAGTATGAACAATGGTATATAAACTTATGGCGGTTGATATCGACGGTACACTTCTGAACAATAAAGACCAGCTTACAGAAGGGACAAAGCTAGCTATTAAGCATGCTGTTGAAAAAGGGCTTATTTTTACCATAGCCTCGGGGCGGCCCATACAGGGCGTTGAGTATCTTATAGAGATGCTTGACTTGGATTTACCCTTTATTACATACAATGGCGCTATGGTGGTTATGGGAAAATCAAAGGAGATTCTTTATGAACAAAAGCTTTCGGCCAAGGATGTAAAAGATATTTTACTTCTGGGAGAAAAATACGGGTTAACGGTCATGGCCTGGAAGGATAACGGCCTTTATGCTACAGAAATCAATGAGCGTGTAGAGCAATACAAAAAAATATCTAAGGTTGAGCCGGTTCTGATTACGGATGTGGATGCATTTTCAAAGGACGGCTGCACTAAGATGCTATGGTATGATGAGGTCGAGAAAATAAGAGAGCTTCAAAATGAAATAGGTCCTATGCTAAGTGATAATGTGAATTTCCATACCTCCCGACCCTATTTCTTAGAGTTTGTTGATAAAAAAGCCTCCAAGGCTATTGCCATGGACCGCTTAGGGGCTCATTTCGGCGTTCAACAAGGGGAGATGATCGCTGTTGGTGATGGTTTAAATGACCTTTCCATGATTGAATATGCCGGATTGGGAGTGGCCATGGCCAACGCAGAGGAGCCTGTCAAGGAAAAGGCCGATTATATTACGTTATCCAACGATGAAGATGGCGTTGCCCATGTCATTACAAAATTTGTGCTAACAGATAATTAACGCCTTATCTTCATCCATGTCCAATCTTTCTTTGTCTGGAAGAAGCTGCAAAGAATAATGAAGTAACCCAGGACATGATGGATAGATACATTTGACACACCTTTTGGAGTGTGATAACATTAAATCAACTTTAAATAATAGAGGCTTTGAAGGGGACACGCAGAACCACTACGAGCGCATAGAGAGGGAAGGTCATGAGGCTGAAAGCCATCCCGCGTATCAGGGCTTTGAACCGCCCCGGAGCTTGAAGGCAGAAATATTCCAGTAAGTCTTCACGTTGATGACGTTACAATCAGCAATTGAGTGACAGGTTGGCAAAAGACCTGTAATCAGGGTGGAACCGTGTGAGTGAATAGCTCTCATCCCTAAATGCATGAATGCATTTAAGATGAGGGCTTTTTTGTATTATTTTTTATTTTGGAAACACAATGCTAGTGGATAGTAAAAGGAGTGATTTTTGTATGATTCAGATTACATTAAAGGATGGAAGCGTAAAGTCCTATGAAAAAGGTACCACCATTTTAGAAGTCGCCAAGGATATCAGCGAAGGCCTGGCTCGCGCAGCGGTTGCAGGTGAGGTTAACGGAAAGGTAAAGGATTTGACAACTCCCTTAAATGAGGATTGCAGCCTGAATCTGCTTACCTTTGACAGTGAAGGCGGCAAGCTGGCCTATTGGCATACCACCTCCCATATTATGGCTCAGGCTGTAAGAAGGCTTTTCCCCAGTGTTAAGCTGGCTATTGGCCCCGCCATCGATAATGGCTTCTATTATGACTTTGATTCGGAGAAGACCTTTACTCCCGAGGACCTGAAGGCCATTGAAAACGAAATGCAGAAGATCATTAAAGAAGATTTAGCCATTGAGCGCTTTACTCTTCCAAGGGCTGAAGCTCTTGAGCTTATGAAGGATGAGCCCTACAAGGTTGAGCTTATTAACGAGCTTCCTGCGGATGCCGAGATTTCCTTTTACAAGCAGGGTGATTTTACCGATCTTTGTGCCGGACCCCATCTGCCCTCCACCGGAAGGGTTAAGGCCGTTAGGCTTATGCAGCAGGCGGGAGCTTACTGGCGAGGAAATGAAAAGAACAAGATGCTTCAGCGTATTTATGGCATCTCTTTCCCAAAAGCCAATCAGCTTGAAGAGTATATCAAGATGCTGGAAGAGGCTGAAAAGCGTGACCATAGACGTATCGGCAAGGAACTGGGCCTATATTCAATGAATGAACAGGTTGGCCCTGGCCTTGTATTGTGGCATCCCAAAGGGGCTCGCGTCAGACTGCGTGTTGAGGATTTCTGGAGAAAGCAGCACCTGCGCAATGGATATGAAATTGTCTATACTCCCCATATTGGTCGTGGCGAGCTGTGGGAGACCTCTGGACACCTTGGCTTCTACAAGGAAAGCATGTACAACTCCATGGAGGTCGATGGACAGGATTTCTATACCAAGCCCATGAACTGTCCTTTCCATATCATGATCTTCAAGAATGAGCTTCACTCCTATCGTGACCTGCCTTATCGCTGGGCTGAATTGGGTACGGTTTATCGTTATGAGAAAAGTGGTGCGCTCCATGGCCTGCTCAGGGTCAGAGGGTTTACACAGGATGATGCCCATATTTTCTGTGCGCCTGAACAAATGCCCAGTGAGATCCGTCGCGTATTGAGGTTCTGCCTGTCCATGCTGGAAGCCTTTGGATTTACCCAGTATAAGATCTATCTGGCTACAAAGCCAAAGGAAAAGTCTGTTGGCGATGAAAGCATGTGGGCCGCTGCAACCAAAGCCTTAGAGGAGGCCATTGTAGCCGAAGGCCTTGAGTGTGATGTGGACGAGGGCGGCGGCGCCTTCTACGGCCCTAAAATTGATATTAAGATTAAGGATGCCCTTAACCGTGAATGGCAGTGCTCCACTATCCAGTTTGACTTTAATTTGCCTGAGCGCTTTGATCTGACTTACATTGCTCCAGACGGAACCAAGCAACGTCCCTATATGATTCATAGAGCTCTATTAGGTTCTATAGAAAGATTCTTTGGCGTGTTAGTTGAGCACTATGCTGGTGCTTTCCCGGTTTGGCTTGCACCCGTTCAGGCTAAAATCATACCCATCCTGGAGAAGCATCAGGATTTTGCCAATGAGGTTGCGGAAAAGCTCAGAGAGCATGAAGTGGATGTTGAAATCGACTCCAGGAATGAAAAAATTGGCTATCGCATTCGTGAGGCCCAGCTTGAGAAGGTTCCCTATATGCTTGTCATAGGGGATAAGGAGCTTGAAAACGGTGCGGTTGCTGTTAGATCCAGAAAAGAAGGCGATTTAGGAACCATGAGTGTGGATGACTTTGTCGCAAAGATTTTGGAGGAGATAAAAACCCGAGCAATCTGAGAATAGTTCAAATAAGATCCCCTATTTAAAAAAACGGCATGACTTCCGGGTCATGCCGTTTGATTTAGGAGGGGTTACCTAAAACCATTTTATCATTCTCCTCTATCCATTGGGCAATGAACCCTGCGGAATATTTTTAAACGTGGTATAATAACCTCGCGGTGGGGAGGGCTGCTCTCTAAAATGCAAGGCTTTTTTTTGTGATATAATTAACTCCTATGAAAAGTCGGAGGTTTTAATGTCTGCGAGAAATACAGGAAGCAAAAGCTTCAAGAAAGATAATAATACCGAGGTGCTCTCCGAGCTTAAGGAGCAAATTAAGAATAAACAGCCGGCCAGGGTATACCTTTTTCACGGCAACGAACCTTTCTTAATTGATTTTTATGTAGGTGAGCTGAAAAAGATGGTTTTGGAGAAGGATAACGGTTTAAATCTGTCCACCTTTGAAAACAAAGTGGATATCCGTGACCTTATCGATACATGTGATACCTTTCCGGTATTTGCCGATCGTAAATTGGTGTTTGTTAAGAATTCTTCACTTTTTCATAATAAATCAAAGAAAGAAAACCAGGTGGCTGAGGAGGAAGGCAATGAGAAGGTCGATGAGACCCCGGAGACCGATGCCTCATCAGCAGTAGGTAATAAAGCTCAGGAAGCTCTAAAAGCATATATTCCGGATATTCCTGATACCACCTGCTTGGTTTTTGTAGAGAGCCAGGTTGATAAAAGACTGGGAGCCTATAAGCAGATCGCCAAGCATGGCCTTGTGGTGGAGTTTAACCGGCAAAGCACCTATGAACTCATTCCTTGGGTCATAAAGGGTGTCAGACAAATGGGAAAAGCCATTTCGGAAGAAGCGGCCCAACACTTGGTGGCTATAAGTGACCCGGACATGTACCTGCTCAAAAATGAAATACTCAAGCTTTGTGCCTATTTAGGCGAGCGAAAAGAAATCATTTTGGACGATGTTAAGCTCATGGCTTCCCCCACTATAAAGAGTATTATTTTTGACCTTTTGGATGCCGTTGCACAGAAAGATGCACCAAGGGCACTTCAGTTACTGGAGGACATGCTAACCCTCAAGGAACCGGAACAGAAAATTTTGTCCATGCTCTCCAAACAAACCGGCGAGTTATTGAAGCTTAAAACCCTACTTAATAAAGGCGCTTCTCAGCCTCAAATCAATCAGTATTTTCAGGGTAAGCATCCCTATGCTATGAAAATGTTGACCAACCAGGCGCTGCACATGGATGAAAAATATTTAAAGGCGCTTTTAAAAAGCTGTATGGAGGCAGAAGTGCGATACAAAAAGGGACTTATGGGAGCGAAACTCTCTCTGGAAGTATTGTTGGGTCAAATAAACAGTTAGCAGGACTTAAAATATTACTTACGCTTTTGTTTGGGTCCTTCGTGGCATCCACGCAGGACCCAAACAATCCGATGATGCCTAATAAACTAATTTTAATAATCAAGTGGGCATCATAGTTTAGCGGAAGTTATATTTAAATGTCCTTAACCTACGTTTAACATTTCTTTGATTTTCTCATAATAATGGCGAGGTATATTGAGGTTGTATCAAGCCATTAAAGGAGAAAAAGGAAATGAAATGGATTAAAAAATTCGCAACCTTAAGTATATTGACTACGATGTTATTTGGTCTTTCCGCTTGCGGGGGTGCAAATACTGAGAGTACACCAACCGCTTCAGCTCCTGCTGGATCAGTCAAGGGTAAGAAGCTTTCCGGGAAACTGGTTATAGAAGGATCAACCTCCATGCAAAAGATATTTCAAGAGCTGGGTGACACCTATTCAGCCCAAAATACTAATGTCATAATAGAGTACAATGGTAACGGATCAAGTGCCGGTATAAAAGCGGCTATTGCAGGCACAGCCAATTTTGGTACTGCATCAAGAGAAATTAAGGACGAAGAAAGAAGCAATGGCCTGGAAGTCATTAAAGTCGCAGAAGATGCAATTGTCGTAGTGGTCAATACGCAAAATGGTATCAAGGATCTTACCAAGGACCAGATTGCAAAAATCTATAAAAAAGAGATTACAAATTGGAAGGATATTGGGGGGAAAGATGCCCCCATTGTAGTAGTGGCCCGTGATGCAGCCTCCGGAACACGGGAGGCCTTTGAAGCCTTATTTGATGTGAAGGATAAAGTCCAACCCGATCAGGAAGCAGCTAAAACAGGTGAAGTCAAAACTGTTATTTTCCAAAACCCCAATGCCATTGGCTATCTGTCCCTTACCTATGTGGACGATAGGGTAAAGCCCCTTTCAATTGACGGTATGGTAGCCACCGCTGAAAATGTACTAAATGGCGCTTATACCATAAAACGCCCTTTCAATCTTGTGACAAAGGGACAGCCCGATGAGTGTGAGAAAGCTTTCATAGATTTCATCTTTTCAGATGTAGGGAAACAAATTATCTCAAAGGAAGCCATACCCGCAGACCGATAATTGATTTTCAAGGCAGGCATCGATGATCTGCCTGTTCTTGCGTACGGGTTTCATTAGGAGATGGAGTGATGATATGGATCAGGTAATGGTTCCTAAGAAAAAGAGCGGGATGAGCTATGAAAAATTAATTGAACTGGTTTTTGCAATTTCAGCCTTATTGCTGGTTGTTTCTGTTGTTTTGATCAGCGTCTACATTTTTATTGAAGGTGTTCCTCCCATTTTGGAGATAGGAATATCGGAATTCATTTTTGGAAAGCAGTGGACGCCAACTTATGCTGAGCCCCAATATGGTATACTACCTATGATTCTCGCCTCGGTGTTTGGTATGCTGGGGGCCATCATCATTGGTGTTCCCATCGGCATTTTCACAGCCATTATGCTCGCTGAGCTGGCACCCAAAAGAATTGTAGGCATTTTGAGAGCCGCTATTGAGCTCTTAGCCGGTATTCCCTCAGTGGTCTATGGTTTTTTTGGGCTGACGGTCATTGTTCCTTTTATTCGAGTTTATTTCGGAAGTCCCACCGGAACCAGTCTGTTGGCTATGATGATCATTCTTTCAGTGATGGTGCTTCCCACCATTGTCAATATTTCAGAAACATCTTTAAGAGCCTTACCCAGAGAGTATAAGGAAGGTTCGCTCGCACTGGGGGCCTCTAAAATCGAAACGATATTCAAAGTCATGATTCCCGCTGCAAAATCCGGAATCCTGTCATCGGTGGTGCTGGGCATGGGACGTGCTGTAGGGGAAACCATGGCTGTTATCATGGTTTGCGGAAATATTCCAAGGATGCCTTCTTCTTTACTTAATACCGTAAGCCCCATGACGGCCACTATCGCAAAAGATATGTCTTATGCAGGTCCTTTTCATCAATCGGCACTCTTTGGGATAGGCGTTATCCTGTTCATATTCATTATCCTATTGAATCTAATTCTAAACTTACTGGTTCAAAAGACTTCAAAGCGCTAATAAAGGGGGATTTCCATGAGCAAGAAAAGAAAGATAACCGACCGGATTTTAATGGCGATGATTTGGATTTTTTCCCTGATTACAGTGGGTTTTCTGGCTTGGATGATGATTTACATAGTCTCAAACGGTATTTCAGGTATTAGCTGGGACTTTATAACCGGCGAATACAATCTTTATAAAGACAAAACAGGCATACTCCCCATGATTGTCGGCACACTTCTCTTGATTTTTTCTACACTGGTCGTCGCTGTTCCCATCGGTGTCTTTGCAGCCATTTACCTGACCGAGTATGCCAAGCAAGGGCCCATGGTGCGTCTCATTCGCTTTGCGACAGAAAGCTTGGCCGGTATACCCTCCATCCTATATGGCCTTTTTGGATATATCTTTTTTAAAGACGCTCTTCATCTGGGCTTTTCGGTTATTTCAGGCGCGCTGACTCTGGCGATCATGGTGCTTCCCACCATGGTAAGAACCACGGAAGAAGCCCTTTTATCGGTCAATCCAGGATATCGTGAGGGAAGTCTTGCATTAGGGGCTTCAAGACTTCAGACCATTTTCAAGGTGATACTTCCCAGTGCCATACCCGGTATATTGACTGCCGTTATTTTGAGTATGGGGCGTGTAATCGGCGAAACAGCAGCCGTTATTTATACAGTGGGCACCGTTGCCAGGATTCCACCCCTTGATCACCTTTTGACCAGCAGCGTCCGGACCTTGTCAGTGCATCTTTATGTTGTTGCTCTTGAGGAAGCGGATTTTATCAGTGCTTTTGCCACCGCCACCATGCTGATGATCATCATTGGGGCTCTGAATTTTGCAGCCAACAGGTTTGCACGAAGGCTCGTTAAGGGAAAAGGAATAGCAGCAGGGCATTAACTTGCCACCTTAAAAGCCCTTTTAATCGAAAATGACAAAGAAAAGAGATGACAGATATGGATATTAAAAAGAAACAAACTAAGCTTCAGGTGCAGAATCTTGATCTGTTTTATGGAGATTTTCAAGCACTTAAGAGGATTAATATGGATATCTATGAAGGGGAAATTACCGCGCTAATAGGTCCCTCAGGCTGCGGGAAATCCACTTTTTTAAAGACCTTGAACCGCATGAATGACCTTGTTGATAATGTGAAAATCACCGGAAGCATCAGGCTTGAGGGAGAAGAAATTCTTGGCGGTATCGATGTTGTGGAGCTCCGTAAGCGTGTGGGGATGGTATTTCAAAAACCCAATCCCTTTCCCATGTCCATCTATGATAATGTAGCCTATGGACCAAGAATTCATGGTGTCAGGAAAAAGTCCTTAGTGGATGAAAGAGTGGAAAAAAGCTTAAAATCGGCCGCTCTCTGGGATGAGGTAAAAGACAGGCTTCATAAAAGCGCATTGGGTATTTCGGGTGGGCAGCAGCAAAGATTGTGCATTGCAAGAACCCTTGCAACCGAGCCTGAGGTTCTTTTGATGGATGAACCCACCTCAGCACTGGATCCCATATCCACCGCCAAAATTGAGGACCTTTGCGAAACCCTCAAGAAGAAATATACTATTATCATTGTCACTCATAATATGCAGCAAGCCGGGCGTATTTCGGATCGCACTGCTTTCTTCCTCCTGGGTGATTTGGTTGAGTACAATGCAACCGAAAAAATCTTTAATAAGCCTAAGGACGAAAGAACGGAGCGATATATTACCGGGAGATTTGGTTAATTGTTTTAAATCATGTTTGGTTAGGTAAAAATGAAGTGAACCATTCAATCGGGGTATTCATACCATCCTATCCCGGTTAGGGTGAAAGGATTGTTTATTATGAGGTTTCATCTGGAAAAAAGCCTGCAGCAATTAAAGGAAGATATCGGAAGATTAGGCGGAATGGTTGAGGAAGCTGTTGACAAAACAATCATAGCATTGCGAGAAATGGATGCTGAATTGGCCCGGGAGGTTATATCCCAGGATGATGAGATAGATAATGTTGAGAACAAAATAGAGAAGCAATGCTTAAGTCTGTTTGCACTTCAGCAGCCGTTGGCAAAGGATCTTCGCCTGATTGGCTCTTCCCTGAAGATGATCACTGATCTGGAAAGAATTGCAGATCAAGCAGCCGACATTTCCGAGTTGACCTTAAGGTTGGCGGAAAAACCGGTTAAGATTAATCCCGAAATCTACCGTATGGCCGAAAAGGCAAAAGACATGGTGTCCCGCAGCATCGATGCCTTTATCCATCTCGATGTAAAAACGGCGACAACAGTGTGCAATGACGATGATGAGGTGGATAACCTTTTTAATGACCTTGTTATGGATATTGCCACCCAGATTAAAGCCGGCTCCCAATCTGTAGAACAGCTTATTGATATTATGTTTATTGTAAAATACTTAGAACGCATGGGTGACCATGCAACCAATATCAGCGAGTGGGTGGTCTACATTGAGACGGGTAAGCATTTGCATTTGCAGCATCCGGAGCAACATGCCCAATTTGATACTGAAGAACAGGAATAGGAGGATTTTATGCCTGTCAAGCGGACAATATTTCTTGTAGAAGATGAAAGCCACATACAAGAGCTTATCAAATACAATCTGGAGGCCAGCGGCTATGGCGTCAGTGCCTTTTTAAACGGAGAAGATATGTTTCAGCATTGTGAGTCCATTTTCCCGGATATGTTTATTCTTGATATCATGCTTCCGGGAATGGATGGTTATGCGATTTTAAGGAACATCAGGCAGAACCCGAGATTGAAAAAGCTTCCGGTCATTATGCTGACAGCGAAAAGTGAAGAATTTGACAGGGTTTTAGGTTTGGAGCTTGGTGCAGATGACTACATAACCAAACCTTTTTCCATTAGAGAGCTTACAGCAAGAGTTAAAGCTTTGTTCAGACGTTCAGAAATACCCATGGATAGTGCCGAGACCTTGACGACCGGTGTGATCACCATGGACCTTGAGCGCCATGAGGTCTATAAGGGTGAGCAAAAGCTGGATCTGACCCTCAAGGAGTTTGAGCTTTTAAAGATTTTAATTCAGAACCGCGGCAAAGTTTTAACGCGGGATACGCTCCTCGAAAAGGTTTGGGGATTTGATTATTTTGGCGAAACCAGGACGGTAGACGTGCATATTCGTTACTTGAGACAGAAAATTGAAGAGGATGACAGCAAGCCCGAGTATATTGAGACCGTCAGGGGAGTGGGATATAGGTTTATATAGGAGGGATAAGGGTGCAGGAGTATGAAGCTCCGATCCCTCAATTAAAGATTGCATTTATGTTACATTCGAAACTGGGCTATACAAAAAAACTGTGGAAAAGGATATAATTTAACATAAGGCAAATTTTTTGTATTAAATAAGGAGCTTAGAGGTGCCTGGAACCATAGGTAATATCTTTAGTTATATTTCAAATTTTCTAGGATTGAGTGGACCCTTGGATATTCTCAGAATGCTGATTGAAGTATCCCTGGTTTCCTATGTCGTTTACAAAGGTATTCAACTGGTGCGCGAGACCCGTGCCATTCAACTTGTTAAAGGTATTCTTTTTATTCTTATTTTTTCAAAGCTCTCTCAAATGCTAGGTCTTAAAACGATTGCTTATATCCTTCAGGGAACTTTACAAATCTTTGGCTTTGGCTTAATTGTGCTGTTTCAGCCCGAGCTTAGAAGAGCTCTCGAAAAACTTGGCAGCAGCGGATTCCAAGATATCATGGTAAGAAAAACGGATGAAGAAAGAGTTAAGACCATTGCCGCCATTGAGGCCATTGTTAAAGCCTGCACCAGTTTCTCCAAGGATTATATAGGCGCCCTTATTATCATTGAAAGAGGGACTAAAATCGGGGATATTGTTAATACCGGCACTCAGATGGATGCTGTTTTATCCAGTGAGTTACTGGGCAATATCTTTACACCCAAAACCCCGTTACATGACGGTGCAGTGATTATTCGGGCCAATACCATAAAAGCTGCGGCCTGTTACCTTCCGCTTACCCAGAACGCGGGCTTGAGCCGTGAACTGGGTACAAGACACCGTGCGGCCTTAGGCATTACCGAGGTGTCCGACGCGATTGCCGTCGTGGTTTCCGAGGAATCAGGAAAGATTTCCTATGCCCATAGTGGAGGATTGACGAGAAACCTTACGCCCGACATGCTAAGAAAGGCCCTGACCAAATTCTTGTTGGAAAGCGAAACCGACCGAAAGCTTTTTACTTTCAGAAAGGTGAAGCAGAATGAACAAGCTGATTGATGGTTTATTTGAGAAGGATATGGTCATTAGAGTCCTTTCTGTTCTCACGGCTATATTAATATGGTTTTTAGTTTTGGATATCGATAATCCTTTTGAGGAGAGGACCCTTGCTATACCCTTAACAAGTAATGTTCAGATACTTCAGGCGAAAAATCTGCAAATTGTTGGGACCCAGCTGCCCACGAGTGTTGATATAAAGATAAAGGGCCGTAGGAAAAAAATCATGAGTGTGACCGCCAATGATTTTAAAGTATCCATCGATTTATCGAGTATCACCGAGCCCGGCACAAATCGGTACAATCTTGATGCTCCTAAATATCTTGGAGACCAGGACGTTTTGATATCCGGAATGAACCCGTCCTCCGTGACCTTAACTATAGAGCGTATTATAGGAAAGCAGTATCCTGTCAATGTGGAGTATGAAGGCAAGCTTCCTGCCGGTTATGAGCTCGTCAATGTCAAGGTTAATAACGTTATTCTTGAGGAAAAGGAAAGCAGTATTTCAAAAGTCAGTAAGGTTGTTGCGCCGATTAATTTGTCCGAAATCAAGGATAATAAAGAAATCGTTATGTCAGTGACAGTACTGGATGCAGAGGGCCAGCCCTTACGACAATTCGAAGGTAAAATACCGGTTATTGTGACCTTTGATTTAGCCAAGCGTGTTCCTGTTACTGTCGCCACCAAAGGCGAGCCGGCACAAGATATGTATCTGAAGGAAATTCTATACTCTCAGCCTAATGTGCGTCTTATAGGACCCATGAGTACTCTGGACAGCATTACGAAGCTTACTGCCGAAACCCTCGATATTACAGGTAAGGGGGCTAGCTTTACAGCGCCACTGGTTTTAACCGCCCCCAAGGGTACTACGCTTATGAAGGAAGATGTTGATCAACTTACGGCCGAAGTGGTGTTGGAGAGTCTTGCATCACGCAGCTTTAATATGCCGACAAACTTGATCGCTATCTACACGAATGATACGACGGGAACCAAGGTCTACAAGATCTCGGATGAATTCGTGTCCATCACCATAAAGGGAAAACCGGAAGTCATTAATGCTTTAAGAACCAGCGACATTAAATTATCCGTACAGGTTAATGGCTTTGAAATAGGAGAACACGAGGTTCCGCTTCAGGTGAAGCTTCCCGGCAATATAAGCCTTGTAGGAGAATATAGCGTTAAGATTAAGATAGAGGCGGCGCCCAAGGATGAGACTCCCCCTGATATTACTGAGCCAATACCATGAATAGACCCTATATAGAGTGCGCGAAGTGCACAACAAGACTCGACCCTAAACTATAGAGTGCGCGAAGTGCACAACAAGACTCGACCCATTATAGGAAGAATGCTATGCAATATATCCTGAGAAGACTTTCAGTGCCTTTGACGGAACTGACTTGTGAAAACGAAATTCATCTTTTGAAGAAATTGTCCTCAAAACGGTTGGGGATTACAGAGCGTGATATTCAAGATATTCACATCTTGAAAGAATCCCTGGATGCAAGAAAAAAGAGTGCCCTGCTAGTTGTCTATTCTGTACTGGTCTCATGCCAGGGTAGGGTTAAAAGCGATAAGGATATTGAACTTTTTCTTGCACCGGAGACGGTCCCCCTATTGAAAAAAGAGCCCACAACCCGCCCCATTATTGTAGGTGCTGGTCCTTGTGGACTTTTTTGTGCTTATGAATTAGTTGAAAGAGGCTATTCTCCCATTGTATTGGAGCGCGGTGAAGAGGTGGACAAGCGCTCTGCCAGTGTCCAAAGCTTTTGGACCAAGGGCATCCTTAATCCTGAATCCAATGTGCAATTTGGAGAAGGGGGAGCAGGTACTTTTTCGGATGGCAAGCTGACCACGCGTATCAATGATCCTCGCTGTGCCAAAGTGCTTGAGACCTTGAATGCCCATGGCGCATCGGAGGACATTCTGTATAAGGCCAAGCCCCATGTGGGAACGGATGTGCTCCGGCATGTTGTAAAGTCCATGAGAGAAAGGCTTAAAGAGAGAGGTGTGGACTTTCTTTTTTCTACAAGGATGGACTCCCTCATCATAAGGAACAAAGCCGTCCAGGGTATCAGACTTTCTGATGGTACAGAAATTCTCTCACCTGCCGTTATTTTAGCCATTGGCCATAGCGCCAGAGATACTTTTCAAAAGCTCTTTGATCAGGGTGTTGACCTTCAACAAAAGCCTTTCTCAGTGGGTGTCCGCATTGAACACCTTCAGGAATGGATTAATGAAGCCCAGTACGGAAAAATGAAGCATTATAAGCTGGGTGCGGCAGATTATCAGCTTTATGAGCACATGGGGGACAGAACGGCTTATAGCTTTTGTATGTGTCCCGGAGGTGTAGTTGTTGCTGCGGCCTCAGAAGAACATACAGTCGTGACAAACGGTATGAGTTATCATGACAGAAAAGGAACCAATGCCAATAGCGCCTTTGTTGTTTCTGTCTCACAGAAGGATTTTCAGAGCGCCCATCCCTTATCGGGAATAGATTTTCAAAGAAGTCTGGAGCGGGGAAGCTATCAGAAAACAGGAGGCTACAGGGCACCGGTACAGAAATTATCCGACTTCTTAAATGACCGACCCAGCAAGTCTTCAGGACTGGTTAAGCCGAGTTACACTGGAGAAACCACCTATACCTCTCTGTCGGATATCCTGCCCGGCTTTGTGGTTGAAGGCATAAAGAAAGCAGCCCCTGTCTTTGACAGAAAGCTAAAGGGGTTCATGCATCCTGATGCCCTGTTAACAGCGGTTGAAACACGGACATCCTCTCCTGTTCGCATACTAAGAAATGAGCTTTTTCAATCAACCGCCATAAAAGGCCTTTTCCCGGCGGGAGAAGGGGCCGGCTATGCGGGCGGCATTGTCAGCGCTGCGGTCGATGGCATCCGGGTGGCTGAACAGGTTAGTATGGAATATTAAGGTTTCGAGGAGGGAAAGGCCCCATGAGATATCGCATTGTAGCGCTTTACTTGGTGCTTGCCATCATGGTGTCCTCCTTGGTGGCCTATGTCATTTACAAGTATGCTTCAGAAACGTATATTCGTGAAATTGAAAACGGCCTTCAGCATGAAGCCATCTTATTGACACGGATTTTAGACGAAAAGGAACAAAAGGATATCACCGATGGGTTCTTAAAAGAACTGTCCGTTTTGCTGGCCTCAAGAGATCAGGGACGCCAGGTAAAGACCGTACGCCGCATCACGCTCATTGATAGAGCCGGCAAGGTCTTGGCTGATTCTAATGTAAGCTCTGAAACCATGGAAAACCATTTGAATCGGGTAGAGGTGGTAAGGGCTATTGAAGGCGGGACCGGTATTCATATCCGGAGAAGCGAGACAACAGGTACTAATCTGATTTATTTGGCTTACTATTCTCATGAACTGGATGCGGTGATACGTATTTCGGCATCAGTCGAGCATATTAATCACATCCGTAACACCATCCTGTTTTATGCGGTTATTGCCATAGGTGTGGCTATGGTGTTTACTTCCCTCATTGCCTTGAAGCTATCCAACTATGTGGTCAGACCTGTGGCCAGGCTTGTCAAAGAATACGGCGGAACACAGGAAATGGCCGACACTTCCCCGCGTGAGGACGAGGTGGGCCAGCTCTCCTTTACAT
>JAEYPI010000190.1 GCA_023410885.1 Bacillota bacterium | reverse complement strand
CAATTCATCAGGGTATTCACAATCCTCCAGCTTCCCGGAAGTATACTCCTCATAGGCAGTAAGATCAAAGTTACCATGACCGCTCAAGCAGAAAAGGATACTCTTGGCCTCCCCCGTTTCCTTGCATTTAAGAGCCTCATCAATAGCCACCTTAATGGCATGGGAGGATTCAGGCGCAGGTAAAATGAGCTCAGATTTAGCAAATTGGATGGCCGCTTTAAACACCTCGGTTTGGTGAACAGCCCTGGCGCCAATCAATCCATCATGATAAGCCTTACTGACTAAAGCTGAATCGCCATGGTAGCGCAAACCACCCGCATGGATTCCGGGAGGCATAAAGCCATGGCCTAGGGTATACATTTCCACAATGGGAGTTAGATGAGCAACGTCACTATAGTCATAAGCGAATTGGCCCCTTGTAAGGGTGGGGCAAGCCGCAGGCTCCACAGCGATGATCTCGGTTTTCTTCCCCTCTCGGATTTTATCCTGTAGGAAGGGGAAAGCAATGCCGCCAAAGTTAGTGCCACCGCCGCAGCAGGCAATAATTGTATCCGGGTATTCATCTATTTTGGCCATCTGTTTTTTTGCTTCCAGACCAATAATGGTCTGATGAAGGATAACATGATTTAAAACGCTGCCAAGGGCGTAATTGGTGTCACTATGTGTCGCCGCATCCTCAACCGCTTCACTGATGGCTATGCCAAGGCTGCCCATTGAACCGGGGTCCTGTGCAAGAATGGCACGACCAGCTTCGGTCAGGGTGCTGGGACTGGGATGAACTTGCGCCCCATAAGTCTCCATAAGTAGCTTTCTATATGGTTTTTGAAGGGAGCTTATCTTGACCATATAAACGGTACATTCCATACCAAATAATTGAGTCGCAACGGACAGGGCCGTTCCCCATTGGCCCGCTCCTGTTTCTGTTGAAAGCCGCTTGATACCCGCTTGGTGGTTATAGTAAGCCTGTGGTATGGCAGTATTAAGCTTATGGCTCCCTGAGGGGTTATTGCCCTCGTATTTATAATAAATACGGGCCGGAGTGTCCAAAAGCTTCTCAAGGTTATAGGCTCGGCAGAGGGGTGACGGGCGGAAGGAACGGTATAGCTCTCTGACTTCCTCAGGAATGGCAATAAACCGTTCATCGGACATTTCCTGCTTGACTAATTCCTCTGGAAAAATGGCAAGCATCTCCTCGGGAGCGACAGGCTTTTTGGTCTGGGGATTCAAATAAGGACTTAGAGTAGGAAGGTCGGCCCGAATATTATACCAGCTCTCGGGCAGCTCGTTTTCAGACAAATAGACACGATAGGGTACATGATTTGTACGCATAGACATTCTCCTCTCATCCCTTCAAACTTTTCTAAACTATCTGTTCTTGTATAAAATTTCTATAACCTCAATTATAAAACATTTTATACTTTGATATATGATAACATTCCTGTTTTTGACATGTCAATCTTAATTTTTATGGCGCATATGCTCTTTACTTTTAACAAAAACTTGTTTAAGATGTGACATACAGGCGGTGCTTAATCATTATGAATAAATTCGATAAGTTTTTAAGACACAGACAGAGTCTCCTTGTGCAGTACAAGATGGGCGACATGACTAAAAACGAGTTTATAGAAGAAAACTTTCAGTATATGGAGAGCCTTGGCATTAAACCTTTTACTCGTGTGGACAATGTTAAAAAGGCTGTATATAACTATCACTATTACAATGTCAACGCAAAGTACTGGCAATGGATTGCCAATGACCGCAGAAATACGGAAAAGGAACGGCAGGCCTATTATACAGAGTCTATGAACTATTACCACCAAAAGGATCAAGCCACGCTGTCCCTGCTTAGGCTTATCGATTTTAAAGCCGAGGCCTATTATGTCAATGTCAAATCTCAACTTTTAAAGGATAAGCTCATTGAGATCGTGATAACGGACCCCGATATTCTGTTGGAAATTGATGCCTACCACTCTTTAAGTGGATCTACTGATAGCGATTATCTCATTCTTCACACTAAAAGCAACTGGATCGCTAATGCCCTTAAAACCAACGGTATTTTACGAGAGGACAAACGCCAGTCCCTGACCGACAATTATATCAATCAAAAATTCTAATCAGCTAAAATTAGCATCCTCGTGCAATTAGCATAGTATGTACTAACACTAATTGTATGAAAGGATACCGTATCATGCGTAACAACAATAATTGGGACGTATGCCCAAAATGGGTCAGGTTTCAAAATGAGGATACAAGATCCAACAGCCATAGTCATTGGGATGTCTGCCCAGATTGGGTCAAATTAGGAGATCGTGAAACACCCACTGAAGAAAACAGGCATTGTCAAGAGTGCCAAAAAGAAAAACAAAGACATGTTCATGAATTTTTAGGCAGCACCAAATTGGCAGAAGAAGAGGACGAAAGACACAATCATCGATTTGCAGGTGTCACCGGTGAGGCCATACCCACTTCCCATAGAAATCATATCCATAAGGTTTGCACCAAAACAGATTTCTTTGATCATTTTCATGAGATTGAAGATGTTACAGGCCCCGCAATTGAGGTTGGAAATGGCAAGCATGTCCATTTTGTAAAAGGAAGGACGACTGTGAATGACGATCACTGCCACAGATTCCAATTTGCAACCTTGATTGAAAGCCCGCTCCTTCCTCAGGAAAACTGCCCTTGATTTTTTTTGTTCATTTTATTCCTTTTAAAACTCACTAGCCTTTTAATTGACATATTAAAGCGACCGATTAGCCGGTCGTTTTTTTATATTGAAACCGTATGACCAACATGACCTTCCTTGTTGAGAAGATGAAGAATAAGCCATGTAATAACACCTGAAAGTGCGATGACCAAGAAGTCGACAGCCGCAAAGGGTATGGGGCCAATGGGCTTAAAGAAAACACCGCTTCCAAACTTAAATAATTTTCCGTCCGTCAAAACCAATTCACCAATATACATTACAATCGTTGTCAGTACCGCAGCTGCAGCAGGCACTGCAATCGACAGCCATTTGTGCTTTCCGAAGAAAATACACCCAAAATATACGCCAAAGGTCACACCGAAAACGATAAAAAACAGGCTCATTAAGAAGGCCGAAAGGAGTGATACATTCAGTGTGCCGTTTCGGTAGAACGCAGTAAAGCAGGCAAGAATACATAGCCCCACAAACACAGTGACGCATAGGGCTTGCGTAATCAACGGTTTCTTTTTGGAGCTGTCGTTCTCCTTGATCATATGGGTAAAGCCGTAAATTAAACCAATCACGGTCAGAACTATAATCATTGCAATGATATAAAAATGCACCTTGTACGCAGGGTTATTTTCAGCATAGATCGGTTCTCCTATGGATTGCAATATTTCCGGTGTTGCTATGCATAGACTGTATTGCCACGATTCAAGGGGAAGGGTTGTTTGAGAATACCCCTCTATGACTTTTATCTGTTCAAATCCGATCTCCGTGCCGAAAAAGACTGCAATACCCAGCGCAGAAGCAATAGACATAGCATATTTTTTGCACAACTTATAAATGACCGGGAAAAGAACGGCAATCAGAATAAGCGATATACAAATTGGAGTATACGGAATAATATATTTAGGATAGTCTGCAACATCTATTGAACCCTTTTGAATATAGTGAGACAACGTTATGACGCCCATATAAATCGGATAGGATGATAAAAGCATTAGGAGCGCAAGGGAAGAAAGATAGAAAGACCGATATCTTTTTTTCATAATCATTACTCCTCACACGGCCGTGTTTGTAAGAAGCACCACGGCAATCATCATTATTAACACCAGAAAGCAAAGACTTGAAATCAATGTCAGCTTTTTGTAGGATAGTATGTTTTCTATGCGCACTCTTATTTTTGCGCCTCCAAAAGCCGATGCCAGCATCGTTTTATTTGATTCGCAATTTACGAGTGCCAAGGCGTACGCCTTCTGTTTTTCAGCCCCGTATTTTCTTAAAACTTTTTCGTCACAGGAAAGCTCCATATCGGTAAAGAATGCTTGCAGCATAAGCCAGATCAAGGGATTAAACCAATGGATGCAGGCTGTAACAACGGCTAATACTCGCCACAGATTATCCCGACGTTGTATATGGATGCTTTCGTGCTGCAAAATATAGGGCAAATCGTCTTCCAATAAACCTTTGGGTAAAATGATTCTAGGTCTGAAGACCCCATACACGGCGGGTGATAGATTTTTCTCAGAAAGATATTGATTATCGCCTATAGGCACAGCATCTTTGATTTCAGATTTTGTAATCCAGTAGAGGGATAGGGATGCGATCAGAGCGGCGGCGGCTATCACCATCCATACAACTGAAGCAACTGTAAACACGTTTTCAAGTAGCTTTGTCTTATAGGCAACAGGAAAATAGTCTTCAGCTACCATTATAAAGTTAGTTAAGGTCAGGTCAGGTAATGGGTTTTCCCCGAATATCACAATGGATTTAGTGGTTAACCTCGAAATCACATTCATCAAGCTATACTCACTGGCAAATCCGAAGGGAATCAAAAAGCGAATGAACGGAACCAGCCAGAGGACATAGGGAACAAAGCGTGGCAAGCGTTTTATTCTGCGGAAGATCAAAACAATAAGCCCGGTGAAGGTACCGAGAATACTCATATTTAATACCCAGTAGAACATTTCTCCCAGCATAGACTCACCGCTTTTCTATCATTTTCCTCAATTCATCCAATTCCTCTGAAGATAAATGACCATCTTCCAGCAAGGATGAAAACAAAGCACGCCTGGAGCCGTTATACAGCTTTGAGATCAGTGTTTCGGTTTCGGCCTTGCGGACCTCCTCTTTGTTTACGAGTGCTGTGCACATAAAATTGGGTTCCGTGCGTAAGATGGCCTTTTTATCAACAAGCTTTTTTATGACGGTGTAAGTGGTGTTTTTATTCCATCCATATTGTTCGGTGGCCCGGAGACTTAACTGCTTCGCACTTACTGGCTCGCGGATCCAAAGCAACTCCATAAGCTTTAGTTCTCCATCTGAAAGCTTAATTTCCATAAACCCTTTACCTCCTCAGACTATTGCTGTCGTCTATATACTATTATAATAGTCCAGACTTGTCAAGGGGGTAAACAGGGACAAAAGCAGATAAACTTTGTCCGATGGTTAGAGGTGAAAAAATAATATAAATTATTATTGACAATATTGTGTGTCGCACAGTATACTCAAATTGACGGAGGTAAAGATATGACGGAGAATGAACAATTTCAAGGTTTTATCACGGAGCTTCGCCGTGGCAGTTTAACTTTAGGGGTATTGGGCTGCTTGAAAGTGCCCCATTATGGCTATGCACTGCTTCAAACCATGCAGGAAAAGCTCATAGACATAGAAGCCAATACGCTTTATCCCCTTCTGCGCAGGCTTGAAAGCCAGGAACTGCTTGCCAGCGAATGGGATACCAGCGAAAGCAGGCCAAGAAAATACTATAGGATCAGCAAGAAAGGTGAACAGGTATACAGAGAATTACTGACAGAGTGGAAAAAAATGCAGCAAAGCATTGATGCTATTTGCGGAAAGGATGCCTAAATGAATCATTTAATTGAGCGTTATACTTATGATGTCACACGACGGCTCCCAGAGAAGGATCGTGAGGAAGTTGCCAAGGAGTTAAAATCCAACATATATGATATGCTTTCTGAACAAGCTGATGAAGAGGAAATAAAGGCCGTCCTATATGAGTTGGGTGCCCCCGCTCTTTTGGCGGAAAAATACCGTTCCAAACCTCGGTATTTGATATCGCCCGCCTTATACGATACTTATATCTATGCTCTAAAATGGGTTTTGCCTCTGGTGGGTGTTGTGGTCATGGGCATCGGCATGATTATGGGTGCATTTGATGTCATTAAGCGCGGCATGACTGAGTTATCTCAGATCATCAGCAATACCCTCACTATGGGCTTCCAAATGGGTATATCAGCCGCTTTTCAAGCCCTTGTATGGACCACCTTCGGCTTTGCAATCACAGAAAGAATTAATAAGAAGGATCTAGATCCCCTCAAAAGGGAATGGAAAATCGAAGATTTGCCCGAAGAAATACCTCAGAAAAAAGGGAGAATTCCCTTATCCGACAGTATCGCAGAGCTGATCCTCACCGTTTTGTTTTCTGCCACAGCGCTTTGCGTTTGCTACGGTCTAATACCGACTTTCCTCACCCTTGAAAGAGGAGAGATACAAGTTATTTCCCTTTTCAGCCCCGAATTTTTAGCCCTGTGCATCCCCGCAATTATCGCCATGGGCGTCCTGAGTTTATTGGAAGCGGGTTTTAAAATAAAGTATCAGCGATGGACACCTTTGGTCTGCGCAGTAGTTGTAGTAAGCAATATCATCAGTATGGGCATACTACTTTACTTACTTAACAGACCGGATTTATTCAGCAGTGAGCTTATCACCTTTGTACAAGGAGTGGATTGGGGCAGCCTTGATGTATTACGTTTTATGGGGAAGGGTGGCATCAACCCGATCATTGCTTTTGTTTCTATTGTTATTGTAGTCTGTTCTTTAGGTGAATGCTTCGGGGCGGTTTATAAAACCCTCAAGAGCAAAAGCTGAGTATGTAAACAATAGGCTGCTTCCTAGAGGCTAGACCGTCGACGAAAAAAGAGGATGCTTTTAAAGTAAGCATCCTCTTTTTAAAATGGTGCATTCCCACCGGAATGCACCACAAGCCTCGACCTGTTACAACCACAGAGTGTTCTTATATCAGGGGTTTATTTGCCATGTCTCTCCTTCAGCTCTTGAGTAATTGGACATGACGAACCAATGGCTCTATCCATTCACGTTTTGAATGGTTATAAGACTTTTCAATAGCCTTAGACATATTCTGTTCGGCATCAGTCACATTTTTTTGGCGTTTAATCATGGCGTTGAACATCTTCATTAAAAACCTATCAAAACCACCCATTTTCTCATAATTTATACCACTCTGAAAATAGAAAAAGGTCAGATTCGGTGTTTCAGAAATATTCGCTTGCTTTACCTTGGCAATTTCCTCTGGAATGGCTGGTGCTGCTCCGGTAGCAAAAACAATGACTTGCTTGCCCTTCCACTGTTCAAGATTTTGTTTGATCTTCTTTAATCCACGGATTTGTCCAGCGTATATGCCTCCGCCAAAGATAATAACGTCATAGGATGAAAATTCTGAAAGATTCCTTTTCTCCATGCTAAGGGCTTCACACTGTAATTCCTCTGCAATCCAACGGGCATACTGCTCGCTAAAGCCCGTTTTTGAACTGTACAGGACGACCTTCTTCATCTCACTCATTTTAATCCTCCCAAAACCAATGGGTCAAAACACCATCTGTCCTCACAACAGGGCTATCCCATATTGTTTATCAAGCACAATCTGTTTCCAATTTTACCACATTAAGAGAAAAAAAGCGATGACTTCGGTAAAAAAATTGATCTTGGGAGCTTGTTTGTTCTGTTGCTAAATTGTGCGCAGTTCTCGGGGCCTTGTCGGCACTACAAAAAAAGACATAGCTTTCATTTCGAAAGATATGTCTTTTTGGTGCCGATGGCCGGACTCGAACCGGCACGGTGTCGCCACCGGTGGATTTTGAGTCCACTACGTCTGCCAATTCCATCACATCGGCGTGTTGCTATATTATATTAGCACATGGCTCTTCCAAAATCAAGCCTTCTATTGCTGCGATTCTCAATCATTCCTTCAGCTTTTTTTCAATATAGCTCTCGATTTTCTCATCCTAAATCCCTGATTCCTTACTCGGAAGTAAGCTTTTGTAAAATAGTCTTGGTATCGTCCTCAAAGCTTATCCTGTATTTTCCGGGTCTGATAGAATTCTCAAGGCTCTGCTTCTTTATCATGATCTCAAACTCAAGGGAGCTCTTTATAATACCGGCCTCGTAAAGCCTGATTGAGACATCGGTAAATGTTTCGTTTTCACTAACTGTAAAAAGCAAGGTTCCATCAGCATTTCTGGTAATATCTCCGCTTTGTTCATAACGGTCCACCATACCAAGCTTTTGGGCTAATGCGATGACCTCCGTATCAGACAGACGGGGTTTATACCCGGCAAAAAAAATGACACCGAGCAATGAAGTGAGTATGATGCCTAAGCCCATCCCCATTAAAACACTTTTTCCATCAATGAGCTTCACTTAAAATGACCTTCCCATTCTGGCAATCAGTTCAATTTCACCCTTGCCGCAATTCAACAGGCGGGCGATTTCTGTACTATCCAGCCCCATTTTCGCAAGCTTCAGAATTTCACGGCGTTTAACATCAAAGGTGAGAACCTTGCCCTTACGGCCGGATGACATATCGTTTTCCGGTTCCGTAGGCTTTTCCTCTTCGATAATCTTTTCAATGGACATCTGATCATATAAAGGAGCCGCTATGAGAGCCACTTTTTGAACCTCCTTCACCTCTTCGGGAGAGGTTAACAGATCAACTCTCAAGTCAGCTTCCTTGATAGAATCGGTAAGACGTGCATGCTTTTCTTCAATCTGAGTAACCACATAATCAGAAAAACGGTTCATCTCAGATACAAGCTCCTCAGCATCCTCAATGACTTTGATCAAGTCTTCTTTCTTTTCTTTTACATCGGTGCGATAATCATGAAGCCGGCGTTTTTCAGCCAACATAAGAAAAAAAGCAAATAAGGTAATGCCCGATCCAATTAAGATGATGCAGATAAAGAACGCTTCCATTAGAAACACCTCAATTATTTTTCTTAAGTAAATCATGATTTTTTCTTTTATGTATAAACACTTTTATAATCTTATATCAATAGTATGTCGTTTTTGAAGTCTTGGTCCGGAAGGTTCGGATTTCATATCCCTATCGTCTTGGTTCTCCTTCTCCTTTTGCCCCTGACCCTTGTTTTTATTCCTGTTCTTTTCTTTTTCAGTAATAACCGCTTTATGTGCTTCTTTCTGACCATGTACGCTCTTTGTATCCTGATAGGCCCGTTTTATGGAGCTATCTGCTTGCTGCTGGATCTGACTCATGACCTTCTGCTGCTCAGAGCTTTGGATTTTACCCATTTCATTGACTTTTGGCATGAGTATCTGATAATCTACCGGTCTGATTGACATACTGGTTTCCCCCTCTTTTACAGAGTTCCGAAACGGATATCGACGCCATCGCTATAAAGTGTACAATAATGAGCTTCTTCTTTAATATACATCATACTGTTGCCTATGGCAATCCTTACCCCTGGAAAGACACTACTGAGTACCCTTATCTTCCCATTGGCACCGTGCTGAAGTTTCTCTTCAATGTCTGCAATCTCTTTTTTGTATTCCTGCAGCTTGTTCTCATAGAAAAATCGAGCACGGGTACTCTTTGCTAAAATTTCGCGCTTTTCCAAAGAAAGCTCACCTGTGCTTTTTAGGCGATTTAACACTGTAATGGCTTGATTGGCCTTTAAAAGCCCTTCTTCCATATTGGTCAAGTCGCCCTTTAAGAACTTGAGGCGTTCTCTATGGTGAGGATCCACACCCACCTCCAAAGTAGTCGCTGTCGACATTTGGTTGCCCAGATACTTAAGCTCAACAAGTCTCCCAACCCGGACAGTCCCACCTACTAATAAGCCTTTTCGGCCGCCGAGCTCAAGCTTGTTGCCGCACTTAATATCACAATGCATGATAGCCTCAGCTTTGATATCGCCACGTGCTTCTACTGTAGAGCTCTCAATAAACTTAGAGATGATATCGCCTCCGGCGATGATAACCCCTTTATTGTTTCCGACCATCCCTCTTTTTAGAATGATGTTGCCACCAGCCTTCAAGGTGGCACCTTCAACTACGCCATTAACTTCGATATGGCCCCCAGCCTCAACTTCAAACCCTGAAAGCACATTGCCACGAATCATGACATTACCGATAAACTTAATATTACCGGTGGAATTGTCAACATCGGCCATGACCTCATGAGTTGGGAAAACGCTTATTTTAGCATCCGCATAGAGAAGCTGTCCGTCAATATCTGCAAACAGCTCCTGGCCATCAGGACTTAAAACCACATTTCGTCCCTTGGGTATTATAGCAGGTCGGCCATCAATGGCCTTTAGTTCGGTACCTACCAGGTTTTTCCCATTCTTTCCCGGGATAGGTGGAATAAGCTCAGCCAGTTTCTGGCCTTTTGTAATACTTTCAATGAGGTTCATTTCTTTGTAATTGACAGTGCCATCTTCCATAATGACGGGTTTTCTGTCTTTTTTGATATCGATAAGGTAATGAACCTCACCATTTTTTCCGTTTTGTGCAAAGACGCCTTCCGCCACCAATACCTGCTGATTATAGACGGGATTTGCCACCAATTCTCGAATCTTTTCTTCACTCATGCCAAAAACAACACCCTTGGCATATAGGGCCTGAACAACGGCCTCTATTGTGGGTGATGAGCCCTGGCCTTCAGGTGAGGTCAGTACCACAAAGGCCTTCATTTTATCCTGAGATACAATAGCCTCCACCATACAATCGACCCGAGTCTCTGCCTGGGGTTCCGCAATCTTTACAGGCTTTCCATCGCACCGCTTAACGGCTTCAGATACAATATTCGCAGTATAATTCCTAATTTTTCTTTTCTGAATGAGATTTAGAATATCTGCTTCATTAACCCGGGATAAAAGGTCCACGGGCTTATAGACCGTGAGATAGACACCGTCTTTTTCATAGGTTATGCTGTAGCCGAGATCTGCTTGCAGGTTTTCCGCTGACATTTCACATCTCCTTCGTAAAAAGAGGCTGAGTTTTACAGAATGCACCCGATGATTCCGCACTATTATAGGATGGCGCTTTTCTGCCTTTCCAGTTTACCTCTCATTCTCATAATAGCTTTGGTATGAAGCTGGGAAATTCTTGACTCAGATACTTTCATAATGTTACTGATTTCTTTAAGGGTCAGTTCTTCATAGTAGTAGAGTGTTACAACCATACGTTCCTTTTCAGGAAGCTTTTCAATAGCCTCGGCCAGCGTTTCCTTGAGTTCAATGATTTCCATCCGCTGTTCGGGCTGATTGGAGTCTTTATCCATGGAAAGCGGATCAAAGCCTGTTTCATGATTTTGGTCCAGATAATCCTCCAAAGAGATCATCTGGGACATATTGACTTCCTGTAAAAGTTTGTTGAGTTCGTCTGTTGTAATTCCAAGCTTTTCAGCCACATCCTGGTCTGAGGCCGAATGCCCCAACCGGTTTTCTACTTCAAAATAAGCCTTTTCAAGGTCCTTGCCCTTTTTCCTTAAAGACCGAGGTGCCCAATCCTGCTCTCTTATAGAGTCAATAATGGCACCTCTTATACGAAGTGAGGCATAGGTTTCAAACTTAACCTTTTTGGACAGATCAAATTTATCAATGGCATCAATCAGACCAAATACACCATACCCCACCAAATCATCATATTCTACATTGGATCCGAAATAAATGCTTAAGCGACCAGCCACAAACTTGACCAAATCGGCATACTCAACGATGAGCTGCTCTTTGACAGCAGCTTCCTTTGATTCGCTATATCGTTTCCATAGATCCTGTTGCCTCTGCGAAACAGATGCCGACATCTTTACCTCCATCTTCCTTTCAGAAGGATCTGACACGGGAAGTCAGTGTTGATCCGTTTTTTATTGATTCAACTCTCTTTTGATAAAATCTGCAACGGGAAGAGCTTCAAAATCTTCCATCTCACCGCCATAAACTAGTTCATCACCGGCTACCAAATTCAGTGCCTGTCCCTTAGCCTTACCTGCTAGTTCCTCATTCTCTTTTTCACGTGCTTCTTTTTCAAGCTGCCTCTGTTCCTGTAGTTTTTCCTCGGCCTTGAGCCTGCTTGTTTCCAGAATATCCTTTAATGTATGACTGATAAAATAGCCCGCTATGTAGAAGATCACCATGACAAAAATAATTTTAATTAAGTTTTCTTTATCCGGCACCTGATTAGCAAAGCCCATAAGGCCTACAATAATTCCACCTGTTAACGCCATCAGCAGAGGCATCTTACGGATATAATCCATACAACATCCTCACTTAAATGTATTTGATTCCATAACCAATGGACTTGACCATAAGCCGCCCATCTTCCGAGGAAATTTCAATGGTTCGACCATAATTCCCCCCTGTATCATCCGCCAGAATAGGAATATTCATATCTGCTAGTATCATTCGCGCAGCCTCACTGTTCCGGAGCCCGATTTTCATAGTTTCATTAGCACTGGCAAATGCAAACATTTGAGCGCCGCCGGCTATTTTAGCCACCAGAACTCTCCGATCGGCACCTAGAGACAACATTCCTTCTACAAGGTCAAAAATACCTGTATCTGCAAACTTCGCACGATTAGTGTTGGCTGTTGCAATTCTGGAGCTTGGCAGCATAATATGCGCCAAACCTACTATTTTTCTTTTATAGTCATATAAGGTTATACCCACACACGATCCAAGACCAAGTGTCGTTAAAACGGAAGGATGGCAGGCTACCTTTAAATCGGCCATCCCCACCTTTATTAACTTCAACATTATTGTACCCCTAATGCACGTAACAAACGGACATAGGAAACCTCATCAGGCACTAGGAATAAATCACCGATAACGCTATCTAACCCGTCTGTGAATTCATTTTCTATATATAAAACGGTATCTGAACTCTTACTGAATTCAATAGCGGGAACACTTAAAATAGCACCCGCCATATCAATGGCAAGACCGGGGACACCGGGCATAATTTTCAGATTCGTCAAATTTGAAAGAGCAGAAAGATAAGATCCTGCCAAAATATTTCCGATTTCCTTTAAAGCTGAACAGGTCATTTCATCGTAATCCAATTCAGCTCTGATAGGTCTGCCCATTAATATGTTAACAAGAAGCTGAGCGCTTTGATAATCTAGAATAAACATCATGATGCCTTCAATATCGCCCTGAACCCCTAGGAGAATACCGACAACCTGGGTTTCGGCACCACCGAGGACCTCGCTGACCTCTGTGAATTTCATCACTTTAATCTGCGGAACCTTCATATCAATTTTTTTATCCAACATCTTGGCAAGAGCGGTGGCTGCATTACCTGCACCAATATTTCCGATCTCTCGTAGTACATCAAGCTGAAAGCTGTTCAAAGCATTAAATTCAAGGCTGTTCGCCATTTTTCACTTCACCCTTCAGATTATTCTTTGTAACAAGCTCCATAATGAGCTTTTCAATATTGAGGAGTGTAATAAGCCTTCCTTGAACATTCGCTATACCGATGATGTAGTCCAGACTCCTGTCATTGGTTATGGATGTCACGCTTTCAATCTCATTTTCCTTTAATGTCACAACCTCAGCCACAGCATCCACAAGGACCCCAAGGGTTATGTCATTAAACTTAAACATAATAATACGCGTATCATCATCGGCTTCTATTTCCGGTAAGCCAAATTTTAAGCGTATACTCATGACGGGGATGATTTCACCTCTTAAGTTAACAACACCTTTTAAGTACGGGGGTGTTGTAGGTACTCTTGCAATATTTAAGGTCTTTTCAATAATTGAGACCTTATGGATGTCAGCACCAAACTCTTGGTCTGCAACTTTAAAAACTACAAATTGTCTGGCTTCTTTTACACTGTTCTTCAATTCCATGGCCATGGTCCCCCTTTAAATCTCCATACAACACTTACTCACAGGGCAAGAGAGTTAACATCCACGATAAGGGCTACGTTGCCATCACCTAAAATAGTAGCACCTGCAATGCATTTTACACCTGCCATAACCTTGCCAAGGGATTTAATAACAATTTCTTGTTGCCCAATGAGCGAATCCACGATGAAGGCTGACAGCTTTTCGCTTTTCTTAACAATAACGCAAGTGAGGTACTTTTTCTCACTATCAGAGAGCGTGCCCGGTACACCTAAAACTCTGTCCAAGCGAACCACAGGAATGACCGAGTCACGTAAAATAATGACCTCTTGATTTCTTACCATGCGCAGATCATCGGGCCTGATATTATCAATCTCCTGAATGGAGCCTAAGGGTATGGCATACTTTTCGGTTCCGATTTTAACCAGGAGGGCCTGAATAATTGCTAGCGTCAGCGGTAATCGTATGATAAACTTGCTACCCTTGCCCGTTTCAGTTTCTACTTCAACAATACCGCCCAGGGCCTCTATCTTTGTCTTAACCACATCCAAGCCCACGCCCCGGCCTGAAAGATCCGTTACCTTATCAACCGTGCTAAAGCTAGGCTTAAACAGGAAATCGATGACTTCCTTATTGGAGAAGGATTCTACGATTTCAGCAGATTCAAGTCCTTTTTCAACAATCTTTTTTCTGACTTTGTTGATATTAATACCGCGGCCGTCATCCTCAACTTCAATGATAACATTGTTGCCGTCCTGATAAGCACGCAGATAGATATTCCCTACTTCAGGCTTACCGGCCTTGATGCGTTCGTCATGGGTTTCCAGACCATGGTCGGCCGAGTTTCTCAAAATATGAATGAGGGGATCACCAATCTCATCGATAACAGTTCGGTCAAGCTCTGTCTCTTCACCTGACATATGGAGCTCTATATCCTTGTCAAGCTCGCGCGCAATGTCCCGTATCATTCTGGGGAATCGATTAAAGACCGTTTCAACAGGTACCATTCGTACCTTCATGACCGCGTCATGAAGACTGGTGGTAATACGCTCAAGATATTCTATACTCTCGCTGTCGGCATCGTTTTTGCCATGGATGGATTCATCAAGGCGCGTTTTGATAATGATGAGTTCGCTCACAAGATTCATCAGGATATCCAGTCGGTCGATGTCAACCCGCACGGTCTTTCCGGCCTTTTGAAGCTTCTTGTTCGGTTGATCTTCTTTATCGGCATGGATTGAGCTTACCTTGCTCACCTTGTTATACTCGATAAGGGCCTCTGCTGTGGCAGCGACCTCTTCTTTACTGAGGCCGGCCTCAAGAGACTCAGGCTGTATGGCAATAACATTCACGCCCGAAATCTCGGCAACCGAATTAATCTCTCTTTCGAAAAACTCCTTTGATGCCTTGGTGATGACGATGACGGTAAATTCATAATCAAACCTTTCATCTTCAATATCCTCTACCTTAGGAACGGATTTAATTACCTCGGCATTCTTCTCAAGAATCTGAAATACAATAAAGGCTCGTGCCGCTTTTAACAAACAGCCCTTATCGAACATGACATGAATCTCAAAAACATTCATATCAACATCAAGGGCTTTTCTAATGACATTAAGATCATACTGGTTAAATTCAACCGTAGGCTTGATAACAGCATTGCTAGAAGCTTTAGTGGCCGACTTCTTCGCGCGGCTGTCTGTAGGGGCTGATGTTGCGCCACCGTTTTTCAGAATGCCAGCCAGGGCTTCAATAACCTCACTGAAGGTTTCATTCCCTTCATGACCTGTTGCCATAATGGTGTTGGTATAGGTCTCCAAGGCATCCAAGCATTTGAACAATACATCCACCATATCTGAGTCAGCCAGTATGCGCTCATTACGAAGCGCATCCAGTACATCTTCCATGTCATGGGTTAAGGTTTGCATCTTGGTATAACCCATAGTTCCCGCCATGCCCTTCAAGGTATGGGCAACACGAAAAATTTCGTTCAGGACCGCCTTGTCCCGATTATTCTTCTCTAATTCCAAAAGGGAGGAATTGAGAAGCTGTAGATGCTCTTTTGATTCTTCCACAAATATGTCGAGGTATTGATTCATATCCATTACCGGCGCACCCCCATAAAATTCATGATACATGTTGGTATCTCTTGAAGCGGAACGGTTTTATCAACTATTCCCATTTCTATAGCTGCCCTTGGCATTCCAAAAACGATACTGGTACTCTCGTCTTGTGCAATGACAAAGGCCGACTTCTTTGTTTTCATTTCTCGTAAGCCCTTGCTTCCATCGTTGCCCATACCCGTCATGATAACGCCAATAACAGGTTGGGCCCGTGACTCCGCTAAAGAAGTCATCATAACATCAGCGCTCGGTCTGAATCCCCCGGATGGCGGTTCTTTAGTAAGTCTTATACGGGTTGTCTGTCCTTCACTTTTAAAGGTCAGATGATGGTCACCAGGCGCTATATACACAGATCCTGACCGCAGTATATCGTTATCCTCCGCCTCCTTGACAGAAAGCCGACAGGTCTCATTAAGCCTGACAGCCAGTGATCGTGTAAACCCTGGCGGCATATGTTGGACGATAACAATAGCCGCCGGTAAGTCGGCCGGAAACTCAGGAAGTATTGCTGAAAGTGCCCTAGGGCCACCGGTAGAAATTCCTATGGCTATGATGTATTTTAAATCAGTGGACTTAGCACTTTCAACCAAGTCACCAACGGGCTCTCTTTGTCCAAAGGGCTTCAGTGCTTCTGCTTTTTTCGAAGACCAATAGGCTAATTTAACCTTGGATAGAATTTCATTGCTTTTAACATCGGAAGATAAGTCAAAAACGCTGCCGGGCTTTGTAACAAAATCAAAAGCACCCAGTTCAAGGGCCCGTATAGTGGCATTTGCTTTGTCCTGTGTCACGCTGCTAACCATAATGATGCTGTAGGAACCCTGTTTTTGCAGGTTTTCAAGGCAGCTTATCCCATCCATCAAGGGCATTTCTACATCAAGAGTGATGACATCCGGATTAAGCGCTCTAGCCTTCTGTAAAGCGTCAAGTCCATCTTTTGCAACCCCTACTACATCAATCTCAGCATCCTGTTCAAGGAGGGTCTGAATAACCCGGCGCATAAACGCTGAATCATCCACGACAAGTACCTTTATTTTATTTATGCTCATTTACCAGACCAGCCCTTTTTAAGCAATTTCCTCTGTGAATCAAAAATGAAACCAATGATCTTCTCTCGCTCCAAATTCGTTATCTCATCAAATTCAATACCGACCTCATATTTAAATCTACCCTTCTCGGGGGTATTAGTCACACGAACAATCCGTCCTATAAAGTGGACCTTTGCTCCGACGTCGATAGTACCCATGATAAACCAGTTATTATGAGGTTTTTCATTGATCAGCAGGCAAAGCCCACCACCGCTTAAGTCCTTGGTGACAGCCTTTTTAAACTCCCCAAGTTCTTCATTTTTAGTTGGTTTATGTTTAAGCATATGATAATCGACATCCAGAAGGCACCCAAACCTGAAGAAATTCCTTCGCTGCGTGCGCTCCTCGCCCGTTATGGGCTGTATTCTCAGAAGACGAATATTACCTGATGTTTTGCGCTCTATAACGACAGCAAGAAACTTAAATAAATCCCCGTCTTTCTGGTAAATGACATCCATGGTAGTATTCCGGTGAACCGGAAAAAGTCTCCCCTCATGGATAGGAGCCAAAATCTCCATAGTTCCATCAGTTAATAATGTTTCAAACTGACTAGCCAAAAGCGGCATCTTACTTTCATTATTCTTGTCGTACAGCTCCAGTTCAAGCTTATTACCTATAGCAAGTTTGATTGCTTCCATCTATACAAACCTCATAAAAATTAGTTATCCTATTAAATTCTCAAGTTCCATTAACTCGCTTAAATTATACCATATGTCGAGCTTTTCATGCACCAAAAAACGACAAGAGTTTAGAAATAAATCCCTTCGCTCCCATCGAACTGTCAGGAACAGGGCCAGAAAACAGTTTTTCTGCAATTTCCGTAATGTTTTTGGCCGCCTGGCACTTGGGATTGTAAAGGCTAAAGGGCTTTTGCATTTTAACGCTCTTTGTCACCGTTTCGTCATATAATATATACCCAAGTTTTAAGAGCTTTAATGACAAAAATTTCTCGGAAACGACACTAAGCTTGTTGGCTATTTCTTCAGCTTCTTTAACATCTTCTGCTTTATTCACCAGAATTTTTATTTGCTTTTTTCGATCTCTTCGTGAAACCATCTTGACCAATGCGTAGGCATCGGTTATTGCAGTGGGCTCTGGGGTGGTCACTAAAAGAACTTCATCTGCCGCTAAAATAAAGCTCATGACGTTTTGCGAAAGCCCGGCTCCTGTATCAATCAGGATGACGTCAAAAAGGCTGTCCAAGAGATTAATGTTGGCGACAAATTGTCTCAAGTGCTTGCGATCCATGCGAACCAGCTCTTCTACACCCGATCCCCCTGATATGAACTTGATGTTCTCAGGGCCATCGGTTAAGACTTCAAAAATGCTCTTTTCTTCACGGATAAGATCCAGTAGTGTATATTGGGGAACGATACCGAACAACACATCGATGTTGGCAAGACCAAAATCCACATCCAGAATAACAACCTTCAAGCCCATTTTGCTAATAGCCATGGCCAAATTGATGGTGACATTGGTTTTACCCACGCCCCCCTTGCCACTGGTAATGGTGATAACCCTGGCTTTCTTGGGAGCCGCAGCCTTCTCGATCTCCGGACTCTTTTTCTCAACCTTCATATGATCCATTATTTTTCGAAGTGTTTCTGCTTGATCTTTCATGATACTTCTGCACCTCCCCTTTGTAAGGGTTTAGGCTGTATGCTGCCCATAGCCAGAATATTTGCGGCCAGCTGCTTGACATCAGCAATATCTAGGTCGTCTGGAACACTTTGTCCTGCTGTAGTATAGGAAAGGGCCTTTCCCGTCATATAACGTGCGTTAAGAATGATGCCTGGGACCGGTGATTCATCAAGTTTGGTAAAAAGAAGCTTGTAGTTTTTAATAAAGGCATAGTACTCGCAAATTTCTCTTATGGCCATGCGGTTTGTATTACAGCTCATGACCAAATAGGTTTCATCTGCGTTAATAGCACTTACCAACATTTTAAGCTCACTAAAATGGATTTTATTCTTATGGTTTCTCCCTGCTGTGTCAATGAGGATGAGATCACAATCCGACAGCTGTTCCACGGCCGCTTTGATCTCGCTGGGAGAATACACAACATGGACCTGAAGATTCAAAATCTCGGCGTAGGTTTTAAGCTGTTCAACAGCCGCTATTCTATAGGTATCGGCCGTAATGAGTCCCACCTTTTTTTCACGATTCAAGGTGAAGTCTGCTGCAATTTTGGCAAGGGTGGTGGTTTTACCCACACCCGTGGGGCCTATAAACACTACAACATGCGGTTTTTTATCTTTCAATACAATGGGCTCAGGCTCACCCATCAATACGGTCAAAACTCTGGCAGCAAGGCCAAAGACTTCATCCCGTTTAAGAGATTGACCGCCTCGCTCTCTGATTTTATCCAGGATCTTTTCAATGAGCTTGGGCTCTACATCCTGTTCGACAAGAATATCTTTCAAGTCATTGAGATGATCCACTCCATCCACCATTTTTGCAGCAACGGCAGGCACTTCAACAGCCCTTTCCGGTATGGGCCGATCCTTAACCTGGACAGCTTGATAGATCTGCTCCAGCATATTGCCCATATGATTTACCTTGTGCTCAAGATCCGCAATTTTTTGGTTTTCCTTTGGGTTGGGAGTTCCCATACTTCTGGTTTCCTGAGGTTGGTATGTAGCGACTTTGTATTCAGGTGCCTTATACTCAGGATTAATCGGCCTTTGATCCATGGGACCATAGCCGGGTATTCCGGTCCCCTGTTCTTCTCTTGCGCTTGCAGTCTGCTGTGGATGTTGCTGATACGCTGTATAAGCGGAAGTCGGTCTTTGTGGAAAGGGACTCGGCCTGGGAGGACGAACATAGTCGTCATCAATAGCGGCCACTACTTCAATCAAGGGCTTGGCGAAAAACTTAAAGAAGCCCTTTGGCTTAATTTTGCGGCTGCTCATGATGACAGCTTCATTTCCAAGATCCATTTTGATCTTGAGCAAGGCTTCCTGCATATCCTTGCATGTGTATCTACGTATCTTCATTCTTAAGACTCGGTCCTTTCCTTTAGTCGCTTCCGGTAATCTCTTGAGCCTTCGTCTTTCATCTGTCAGGCCTGCATTAAATACTGACCATACCTATCGCACTGACCTCCATACTGGGGTCCAGTTCATTGTAGGATAGTACCACCAATCCGGGGATTGCGTGTTCGGTAAGGCGCTTAAAATATAGTCTCACAACTGGCGAAGCGAGAATAATAGGTTGTTTTCCTGATTGGGCCATTTTCTCAGACATGCTGGCCGTATTGTTCACAATGCGGTTGCTCAGAGCGGGCTCCATTGCCATATAAGAGCCGGCCTCGGTTTTTTGGACAGAATCCAATATTATTTGCTCCAGCTTAGGATCCAGGGTAATAACCTCGGAATTGCTGTTATTGAGATAAGTCTTTGAAATAGCCCTACCAAGACCCTGCCGGACATATTCTGTCAGCATATCGGTATCCCGAGTTATGGGTGCATAATCGGCAAGGGTCTCCAAAACTGTGACCATATCACGAATAGAAACACCTTCCCGGAGGAGATTAGCCAACACCTTCTGTATTTCACCCAAGGTCATAATCTTAGGAATTAATTCATCCACAATGGCCGGATAAGTCGCTCTGACATTATCAATAAGCGTTTGTACGTCCTGTCTGCCCAATAGCTCGTGGATATGCCGCCTTACAATTTCGGTCATATGAGTGGCAACAATTGAGGGCAGATCAACAACCGTATAACCCATCATTTCTGCTCTATCCCGCATGGTATCGGGAA
>JAEYPI010000145.1 GCA_023410885.1 Bacillota bacterium | reverse complement strand
CAGTTACAAATGGCGATTCGTTTTTTTAACCCCATGGTTTTTTCACAGAATAAGCAAATCATTAAATTTTCAAAATCAGATTCATCCACTGCAAACAAATATTGATAAGCAGCAGACATATTGAGTTGATTGAAATCTTCTATTTCTGTATAGGAGATATTAAGCTTTTCCAGTAAGGTGGCTATTTCATCTGAAAGATCAAGTTTTCCAAATACCAAAGCACTGATTGTGGCTTCCTTGTCCTGAACTGGCTCTTTCCTGTCAGGGAAAAAATGAGGGGAAGCCATAAACTTATCGAGCTTATCCATGAAAACAAAGCCAAATGACAATATTATTAGTGTAGCTACAATGAGGATCCACTCCACCTTGAAAGACCTCGCCTTTTTTTATATCTACGATTAAATTTAGCACGGAACGTATAAAGTTCCTGTTAAGATTTTTTATATTCTGCTAAAATAGCGTAAACAAGCGAAAAATGCATTAATTACAGTTTAGGCTTTCCTACCTAAAAATAATTGTGTATAATAAATTGAGATGAATGCTTGCAGTATGGTAGAACGGAAGGATGATCAGAAATGCTGACTCCAGCATATCTTTATTTCTTCGTATTATTTTCAGCTAACCATGAGGCGTTTTTATAAACGCCTCTTTTGTCATGTGTTCATTTGAATATGATATTTTCCAGGAACATTCGCTAAAGGAGATGAGTTTGTGATTTGGAACAAGGAAATGGAACAAATGACACGAAAGGGTATGGATGCTCTTCAGCTCGAGAGATTGAAATATATCGTGCGATATTGCTATGAAAAAGTCCCTTTCTATAAAAAACGCTTTGACACAATTGGACTAAAGCCCGAGCATATTGTGACACTGGCCGATATCGATAAAATACCTTTCACTACAAAAGAGGATTTAAGAGACAACTATCCCTTTGATTTATTTGCCGTACCCCAGAAAGAAATTGTACGACTGCATGCTTCTTCGGGTACGACGGGTAAGCCCATAGTAGTCGGTTATACCAAAAATGATATGGAGATGTGGACAGAAGGTCTTGCGCGTTTGATTTCCGCTGCAGGTGCAACCGATGAGGATATTGCTCAGGTGTGCTTTGGTTATGGGATGTTCACCGGAGGCTTTGGACTGCATTACGGTTTGGAACGGATTGGTGCTACGGTTATTCCTGCATCAAGCGGTAACTCGGAGCGTCAGCTTATGTACATGAAGGACTTTGGTACCACTATTATCGTCTGCACACCGTCCTATGCGCTCTATCTTTCAGAGTTCGCTCAGGAACAGGGCATACATAAGAGTCAGCTTAAGCTTCGACTGGGGCTGTTTGGCGGAGAAGGCCATACCCCTGAGATGCGCAAAGAAATTGAAGAACGCTGGGGTATTTTAGCCACAGAGAACTATGGACTCAGTGAGATTACAGGCCCCGGTGTTTCGGGTGAATGTACGGCCCAATGCGGCATGCATATCAATGAGGATTTCTTCTACCCTGAGGTGGTGGATAAGGAGACCTTAAAGCCCCTGGGCTACGGCAAGGAAGGGGAGCTGGTGCTGACGACACTCACTAAAGAGGGTATTCCCATGCTACGTTACCGTACCAAGGATATTACAGAGCTTAACCCCGAGGCCTGTGCCTGTGGTCGCTCCAATGTGCGGATGAAGAAAATTAAGGGACGTACTGATGATATGCTGATTATCAGAGGCGTTAATGTATTCCCCTCACAAATAGAAAGTGTCTTGGTGGGCATGAAAAATATAGGACCTCACTACCAGATCCTCGTTAGCAAAGAGGGCTATATGGACAAAATTGAGGTTCAGGTTGAGCTGGGCGATGCCAGTATTCTCGATAAGTATCGGGAGCTTGAAAAGATAGAAGCCAATATTCGCCAAAATTTAAGAACTGTCCTGCAAATTGATGCAAAGGTGAAGCTTGTTGAACCCAAGACTCTGGAGCGTACAACGGGCAAAGCCAAGCGCGTAATCGATTTGCGCTAGAGTGAATGGGGCGGTATAATATTATTACCCCGCTTTCAACCCGCTATCATATTAAAGTGCGTATGTGATATATTATAGGGCGGCGCTTTTTGGGGAAAATCGTTTTGAAGTAGGACATGAAGAAGTTTTTTTGCGTTTCATAACGCGATATAAAGGCAAGGAGAGAAGACCATGAAGAAACTCTTACTGGGCAACGAGGCTATTGCGCGCGGTGTCTATGAGGCTGGGGCTACGGTAGCTTCCGCTTATCCCGGAACCCCAAGTACTGAAATTACTGAAGCTCTATCCCAATATGATGAAATTTACTCTGAATGGGCACCCAATGAAAAAGTTGCCCTTGAGGTGGCCATAGGTGCTTCCTTTGGTGGTGCAAGGGCTGCTTGTGCCATGAAGCATGTTGGCCTTAATGTGGCGGCAGATCCTTTATTCACCGCATCCTATACCGGAGTCAACGGCGGATTAGTGATTTTCGTTGCAGATGACCCGGGTATGCACAGCTCCCAAAACGAGCAAGATACCCGCATTATAGCACGCGGGGCTAAGGTTCCCGTCATTGAGCCTTCAGACAGTGAGGAATGTAAAACCTTTACCCAAGAAGCCTTTAAAATAAGTGAAGAATTTGATACCCCTGTTATCGTGAGGCTGACAACACGTGTCTCCCATTCTCAGGGCATTGTTGAGCTGGGAGAGCGCACTGCCTTTGAGCTCAAGCCCTATGTCAAGAATCCCGGTAAGTATGTCATGATGCCGGCTATGGCCAAGAAGCGTCATCTTGTGGTGGAAGAGCGCATGGCAGGGCTAAGGGCATTCTCAGAACAAACCCCTTTAAACCGTATTGAATGGGGCGATAAAAAAATAGGTGTCATCACCAGCGGTATTTCCTATGAATATGCAAGAGAAGCCTTTGGCGAGGTTTCCTATCTTAAGCTGGGTATGGTTCACCCTCTGCCTGAAAAGCTGATTCAGGCCTTTGCAAAAGAGGTTGATGCCCTGTATGTCATTGAAGAATTGGAGCCCTTTATTGAGAACCAATGCTTGAAGATGGGCTTGAAGGTCACGGGGAAAGCGCTACTCCCTGTAACAGGTGAGTACAGTGCAAGCCTTATCAGAACGAAGCTGCTGGGACAAGTGGAAGAAAAGCAAAATACAATTTTGGATGAAGCGCCCCCGAGGCCTCCTGTTTTATGCGCAGGCTGTCCCCACAGAGGTACATATTATGTGCTAAAGAAGTTAAAATTAGCGGTTTCAGGTGATATTGGCTGCTATACCCTCGGAACGCTTGCCCCTCTGGAATCGATGGATACCTGTGTTTGCATGGGTGCCAGCGTGGGTGTGGCCCATGGTATGGAAAAGGCCAGAGGCTCGGACTTTGCCAGAAAAACAGTAGCCGTTATCGGTGATTCCACCTTTATTCATTCCGGTATTACAGGGCTCATCGATATGGTGTATAACAAAGGCACAAGCACGGTTATTATCTTGGACAATTCCATTACGGGCATGACCGGGCATCAACAGAATCCCACCACCGGATTTACCCTTAAGGGTGAGCCCACTCGTCAGGTGGATTTGGTAAAGCTTTGTCAGGCTGTAGGCATTGATCGCGTGAGGGTATGTGATCCCTTTGATTTAGTCGAATTTGAAAAGGCCGTTAAAGAAGAAATTGCAGCGGAGGAGCCCTCCGTTATTATTGCCCAGAGACCCTGCGCCCTTTTGAAGCATGTTAAGTTCGGCCCCATCTTCTCTGTCAATCAGGAGAAGTGCACAAAATGCCGGATGTGCATGAGGTTGGGTTGCCCTGCTATTGTTGACAGAGGAGACCATATTGAGATCAACAGCACCCAATGCGTGGGCTGTGGCCTCTGCACCAAGGTGTGCCGGTTTAATGCATATGAGAAGGCAGGTGGACAGGATGCGTAATACATCGATTATGATTGTTGGTGTGGGTGGTCAAGGAACCCTTTTGACCAGCCGTATTTTAGGAGATGTGGCCCTAAGCTCCGGGTTGGATGTTAAGGTCTCAGAGGTTCACGGTATGTCCCAACGGGGCGGAAGTGTAGTAACCTATGTCAAAATGGGGGAAAAGGTCTATTCTCCTGTTATTGAAAAGAACGAGGCGGATATTCTCTTGTGCTTTGAGCAGCTGGAAGCCTTAAGATGGATTGATTATGCCAAGAAAGAGGCCTCCATTATCATTAACACCCAACGGATTGATCCCATGCCGGTCATTATCGGAAGGGCCAAATATCCCGATGGTATCTTGGAAAAAATTAATGCTGATTATCCCAATGTTACAACCGTTCCTGCTTTGGAGCTGGCTAAGGCCTGCGGCAACATCAAGGCCGTCAATGTCGTGATGATCGGGGTAATGGCAAAGCGCACCGACATTGATCGTGACATATGGATTAAAGCCATTGAGAAAACCGTAAAGCCACAATTTGTAGATATCAATGTTAAAGCCTTTATGGCAGGGTATGATCATACAATAGACTAAAGAGATAAACGGAGGACCCCTATGTTTAATCAGAAAATCATTGATAGCCTTGGAAAATCATCCATGATACGTGCCATGTTTGAGGAAGGGGAACGTCTTAGAAAACGCTACGGAGCGGAGAATGTTTTTGACTTTAGTCTAGGTAATCCGGATGTGGAACCTCCTGCAGAGGTGACAGCATCCTTGAGGCAATATGCGTTTAGTGATGAACCGGGACTCCATAAGTATATGAGCAATGCCGGCTTTGCCGATGTCAGAACCAAGGTTGCCCAATATCTTCAGAAAAAGAGTGATGTGCCCCTTACCGCAGATCATATCGTGATGGTTTGCGGCGCTGCAGCGGGTCTGAATATTGCATTAAAAGCGTTGCTCAACCCTGGCGAAGAGGTCATTGTCCTTTCACCCTTTTTCGTCGAGTATCTTTCCTATATTGAAAATGCCGGGGGCGCAGCGGTCATTGTCAAGACAGTGAAGGATAGCTTCCAAATTGACGTGGAGGCTGTTGAAAAAGCCATTACAACCCGTACCAAGGCCATTATATTGAATTCCCCCAATAACCCGACGGGTGTTATCTATAGCCGTCAATCATTGGAATTACTTAAGAAGGCGATTACTGAAAAAGAGGAAGAATTGGGAACCCACATTTTCATAATCTCTGATGAGCCCTATGTGAGCATTGTTTATGATGATGTTGAAGTGCCCAACCTCCTTTCCCTATTTGAAAAAAGCATAACAGTTAATTCTTTCAGTAAATCCCTAGCCCTTCCGGGAGAAAGAATTGGCTATATCGCAGCCAATAGCCGTATTCCTGAAGTTCAAATGCTGATGGCCGCCATGATAAGCTTAAATCGGACCCTGGGCTTTGTTAATGCGCCGGCTCTTTTCCAGAAGGTCATTGCCGATAATTTAGAGGTAGCTGTCGATACCTTGAGCTATAAGCAGAAGAGGGATGTTCTCTATAACCACCTGACACAGGTGGGCTTTAAATGTATCAAGCCGGAGGGTGCTTTTTACCTCTTTGTTAAAACACCCAATGAGGATGATGCGGCCTTTTGCAGCAGTGCCACAAAGCATAACCTGCTTTTAGTTCCCGGTAGCGGCTTTGGCTGTCCCGGCTATGTGAGGATTGCTTATTGCTATGATCTTGCCATGATTGAAAGAAGCTTGCCCGCCTTTACCCAGCTTGCGAAAGAATATGGATTGTGCTAGGATTTCATCAGACAGGGTATGCTAAGCAAAAGACACCCATTTGAGGGCCTTGTCTTTGTAGCAGACTGGGAATCTCGGCTCGACTTAGAAAAGCGTTTCCTGTTAGGGGACGCTTTTAATACGTCATTTTGCAAGATTGGACTGATTGAACTTGCAAAAAAAGCTAGCGAGTGGTAAACTTTTTTATGTAAATATCAATATTATCCCATCTTCAGGACGGAGTTTATGAAATGATTGAGAACACAAAGCTTCATATTAATGAGAAAGAACATTTAGTGATAGGGGAGTGCGATTGTGTTGACTTAGCTAAAGAATTTGGCACACCGCTCTATGTGATGGATGAGAACGCCATACGATGCAATATGCGCATGTATAAGAACGCCATGGATAAATACTATGGTGATAAAGGTCTTGTCCTTTATGCCAGTAAAGCCTTATGTACTATGGCTCTATGTAAGATAGCAGAGCAGGAGGGACTGGGCCTTGACGTTGTGTCGGGAGGTGAGCTCTATACGGCACAAAAAGCTGGTTTTCCCATGCAGAAGGTCTATTTTCACGGCAACAACAAAACCCAAAAAGAGCTCTCAGAAGCATTGAATGCGGGTATTGGCCGTATAGTGGTTGATAATGACTATGAGCTCAGGCTGATCAATACGCTTTGTGGTCAAAAAGGGATTAAGGCTCAGATTTCAGTTCGTGTTAAGCCGGGTGTTGATGCCCATACCCATGACTTTGTCAAAACAGGGCAAATTGATTCTAAATTCGGTGTTGCCTTGGAAAATGGGGAAGTCTATGAATTTGTTGCTCTGGCCAAGAGCCTGCCTCATGTTGAGCTGGTAGGTCTGCACTGCCACATCGGCTCTCAGATTTTTGATCTCGAGCCTTTTGAAGAAACGGCTAAGGTTATGCTTGACCTTATTGGAAATATAAAGGACGATTATGGTATTATCATATCGGAACTTAATCTGGGTGGCGGGTTCGGCATAAAGTATACAAACGAGGATGATCCCGTTGAATATGACCGCTATATTGAGTCGGTATCCAACGTTGTTAAACGGTTATGTGAGGAGATAGGGATAGATCAACCCTTTATGCTAATGGAGCCCGGCCGTTCCATTGTGGCACCGGCAGGCATTACGCTGTATACGGTTGGATCGGTCAAGGATATTAAGGACATTCGCAAATATGTTGCTGTTGACGGAGGAATGTCTGACAATCCCCGTTATGCGTTGTATGAATCAAAGTATACCTTTATGCTAGCCAATAGGGCAAAAGCCATAAAAAATCAGGTGGTGACCGTGGCCGGAAAGTGCTGTGAGTCCGGGGATCTTCTCGGGAAGGACATTCCAATGGCTGAGGCTGAGCCCGGTGACCTATTAGCTGTTTTAGCAACAGGAGCGTACAATTATTCCATGTCCATGAATTATAACCGCAATGGGAGACCGCCCATGATCCTTGTGAAGGATGGCAGGGCCAGGGTTATTATCAAAGGCGAGGATTATGAGGATATTGTGCGCAATGACGTGATTCCGGGAGATTTGTAGTCGTTTTATAGTCATATGGTATTTTGTGAATTCTAGTTTTATTTATATAGAATTCGAGGTTAGAGTATCATGCAGTGAAAGCCAAACGTTATTGATAGATCCTCAGGAGGATCTGCCAGGGCCTTTGGCTTTTTCAGCGCGCTCAATAGGAAATGGTACACGCTGGACGATGATGGTATAAAGCTGGCACTGAGTATAATACGTGTAGCATATAATAAGCGTAATCATAAACTGACTATAGGTAGTCCAATTTTCATACCTATTGGGAGGTTTTTGTCGTGCTAACCAGTTCTGAATTTATCAGACAATCGCTTGAAACCCATCTTTTCTTTGGCAGGATCATGAAAGAGCATTCCTTTTTTTTGCAGGTAAGCTTTACACCAAGGGATAGAAACTACACAAGCGAAGCGGACGCATTCCGAATGGAATTCGATAAGCTTCTTGCAGAAGTTATATCACTTTCAAACGGGGTTGTCAGTGCGGATATACTAAAATCCGGAGAAGTTGTGACCCCCTTTACCCTTAATGCCGAGATGGCGACGACCTTTTTCACAAGTGTAAGAATACCGACACAATTAACTCAGGCGGAGGCCGCCCTTCAGGGTGGGGGCCCTGCACCGGTTAACACGGGATTGGAACAAAGGGTACAAATGCTTAATCAACGAGCTATAGGGTTGATTGGCAGGCTCATTCAATTTAAGTCTAATATTTTGGCCAATGTTTTATCGTGCCGGATGTTTACGAACAATTATCCGCTTCTGATTGATCATATTATGCGGGAGGCACGGCTTTACTTATTGTTTATTCAAAGGTTACAAAACAGGGAACAGATTAATGTCAGAAGAGAGGCTTTAGAGCAGGAAGTTTTCTGGAATAGGATTATGGCAGAACACTCCAAATTTATACGAGGGTTACTGGACCCTTCAGAAGAGGCATTAATCAATACCGCCAATAATTTTGGGAATGAATTTGACAAGCTCACTAAAGAGGCACAGCAGGCTATGGATCAGGCGACACCACGTTCAACGGTGACAAGTGACAGTATGAAGGCCACAAGGGAGCTTCGCGATTTTAAAGCACAAGGGACACAAGGGATATTGGAATGCAAAATAAAATCAATTATCATTCCTTTGCTGGGGGACCATGTTTTGCGTGAGGCCAATCACTATCTCCGTTTATTAGAAACCTTTGAGAGGTAGTGTACTGGATACTTTAATTTGTAAAGATAGATTACCCGGTTGAA
>JAEYPI010000117.1 GCA_023410885.1 Bacillota bacterium | reverse complement strand
GTTTTTGATCCATTGAGCAGCGAGGCCCTTTCTTTTGAGAAGGATATGGCGGCCATTGTCAATAAGGCCACTAAACAATCCGGTATTAAAACCACTTACGGCCTCTTTATCATGGATTTAAAAACAGAGCTTTCCTATGGCGTACATAAAAACCTTGTCCTTACGGATCCCGTGGATAAGGTTCCCGAAGGGTATTTCAACAGTGCCTCAGTCATCAAACTCTTTCAAGGGTACATATTCTGCGATATGCTAAGAAGGGGTGAGCTAGATGAGGGCAAGATTTATTCTGATAAGGTTACAGGAAGGAAATTCAAGCTTCTGCCCATGATCAAATCCATGATTAGCTATAGCGATAACAACTATTCCAATGCCTGTTTACGTATAGTGGACAATAAAAAGAGCAATGAAGTGTTAACCAGACTTGGAATCACCAATAGCCGGCTCTATGGCGAAATGTCGGGAGCCGTTGGCTATAGCCGTGAGAATAATATAAAGCAGTATGGCACCGATAAGCGATGTGCGCGTATTACCCCCCAGGATACGGGACTGATTCTTTATAATATCTATCAAAACAAAGACACCGACCCCTATATGAAAGCACTTAATCAGGCCCTTCTAGGCAATGTCTACAACACGCGCATTCCTGTGGGGGTAAAAAGAGTATCAAAAAAATACGCCGTCGCCCATAAGACAGGAACCAATTCTGCCCTAGGTGTTTATAACGATGCCGGTATCATTTATTGCAAAAACCCTTTTATTCTTGTTGCTTATACCCAGTCCACCACCAGCAGCGCAGGGCATTCCTTTATACGAAGCCTGGCTGAACAGCTTACGCGTTACTTTGACAGCAAGGCACAATAAATTAGGGTTATTTCTTACTTAACCCTTGGCTGATGGTATTGTATTTATCCAGAATACGTTTTTCTTCTTCTCCTGATACAATGATGGGCTGATAATTATTTCTTCCATTCTCTGCGGAAACTCTGGCCGGTATGATTTTATATTCAGTGTCGATAATACTCTGCTTTTGATCATCGAAGACAATAACATGCTGATAAATAATTGTATCCTTATCCTTTGGATTGGGCGCTCCGCCAAAGCAGAAATTGCCCAGACTATAGACAATATTCTTATTTTTATAAACCTCCAAGCCTTGGAGAACATGGGGATGATGACCGATTACAAGATCAACCCCATTATCGATAGCGAAATGGGCCATTCTCTTTTGCAGCGCATTGGGTTTATAGCTATTCTGGTCACCCCAATGATAGCTGGCTACAATGTAATTCACCCCCTGCTCCCTCAGTTCTTTTACGTGCTTTACAAGAAGATCATTTGATTTTTTTTCATGCTCCCAACCCTTATAGCCTAGAAATCCGATTTTTAGGCCTTTAATATTTTTTACAAAGTACGTATCAAAATAAGTATAAGCAATTTGAGCTTTATTTAAGGTTTGTACCGTATCCTCAAATCCCTTTTCAAGATAGTCAAGGGAATGGTTGTTTGCAAGGGTAACACCTTCTATACTGCCTTTTAACAAAATGTCAATATAGGAGGGATCACCTTTGAATCGATATTGCTTGACTGCTTTTTTAGTAGCCTTGGTAAAGGTGCCTTCAAAGTTGATCAGGGTAAAATCATCATAAGCAAATATACTTTTAACACCCTGAAAAAAGTATGAAGGGTCCTTCACCTTCTTATAGACTTCATCAAAGGTATTCCACGTATACTTTTCGTCATCACCTATCGTACAATCACCTACAAAAGAAAGGGTGATTTTAATCGAATCAGGAGTTGAAACCTCTATGCCTTGAGGGGTTGTGTTTTCAAGGTTCTCAGCTCCGTTGCTCTCAATGTAGGGAATTTCATCATTCCCGAAGCCTATTGTGGCCTGATCATCCTCTCTCCCAGCCGCTGTCTGAATAGGCTGTGAGGTTGTTTCAGTAACCGCATCTGAAGTTGTGGACTCATCCATGACAGATAAGGGTATTGCTGGTTTAAAATCCAGAAAAGCGACCGTTCGAATAGTGGATTGGGCACCGGAAGGTACGGAACAGGTATGGATAGGAAATAAAACGATGACTAGAAGTATCGCTAAAATCTTTCGTCTTTGACGCAACACGACTAAGGGAATGAGAAGCAGTTTTTTCATTGTTCACTCGCTTTGATTGAAGATCACAATGCTATGTATAATGGACTATATCGCAAAAAAGTACCACCTTGGGTGATACTTTATAAATAACAACGCTCCTGTATCTAGAGGCCATGCTCGGAAAAACTGACAGTGATTGTATCATGATTCACGGTCACAACATGAAAAACGATACCAAGTTTGGCACGCTGGACTATTATAAGGACAAAACATTCTGGGAAGATAATCCTACCTTTTCCTTTGACACCTTGTTTGAGCAGCGGGAGTATGCTGTCATGGCCGTATTTCGAACACGTGGCCTTAATTCGAGAGAGACTGGGTTTAGGTATTATGAATACGGTGGTGATTTGTCAGAAACTAAATTCAACAAGGATGGACCTCATTTCGTGCCTGGCCTTATCATAGGATGAAAAAACCCCAAGGGCATCATTTAGCCTATCATACACCTTCCAATATCGGCTAAGCAGGCTGTTTTGGCCATTATTATCAATAAAGCCAACAACATCATGAAGGGGAAACCCGAGGAACAATCCAATTTCATGGGGACAACCAAACTGAAACCTATACTTGAGCGTCTTGAGGTAATCGTGAAGTGCCTTACTCTTTTCATAGCCTCTGCTCTCCAAAAATAACCTGTTATCAGGTTTTTGGATACATATATCAAGCAACGAATTCCTATAAAACAGCACAACACTGCTACTCCTCCCCTCTTTAAGAATAAAAAAATCAAGATCTAATGTATGACATATTTCCTCTTTATGGATATGCCATAATGAGTGGAGGGAATGGGAGCTGTTTTGGAGATTCAATAACGTCGAAGGTTTATTACTTAAAAGCGTTGGAGCTACCCCGTAGGCGATGACTGAAAATAAGTACTCCCTCTTGCCCAGGCCATTTAAGAATTTTAAAAAACCCTCTTGGTCTATTGAAACCAACTGCTTGTCCTCCGAAAAAACGCTTTACAGGAAAAAAGGCTTAGCAAAAGCCAGCCTGATAAGTTAATGCGTATTAAGAGTTTAAGCAGTTTTCAGGTAAATATACAATGCTATTCAGCCGCAATATTAATTGAGAGGGTTCCAATTCCATCGATATCGATAGGGACAACAATGGTAGGAATTTTATTAGACATTTCAATTCTCTCTCCTGTCAACAAAGACGGTGGCGTGATGTCAATACTAATGTTCTTTTTTGCGAATAGGGTACTTGCATTCCCCATTATCATGTTTCCCATTTCAGATACGGCACTCTTGCTTATCTCATCCAGTTCGACAACGGGCATACCACCCATCATGACAGAAGCCAATTTTTTTGCAGTCTCCTTTGAAAGCTCAAAGCATACCTGCCCTTTTATTTTTCCAAACACGCCAATCATGATTACAACCTGGTTTACAGATAAAGGAGAATTTCTCAAATATACCTTACCAAGCTTTGAGTTTTTACCACATAGTGTTTTAATGACCGATTGGGATGCCTCAATAAAGGGATTGATGTATTCTACGTTCATTTATGTTCCTCCAACCCATAAATTTATGTTAACCTTATGCAAACAAATCTTCAAAGGGTATCGGCCTTCCAAGCAAATAGCCCTGTGCATAATTGATGCCTAACTGTTTTGCTGCATTTAAGTCCTCCTCATTTTCTACTCCTTCGATAATAATTGCGGTTGTTGCATCTGAAAATAAATCCACCATAATCCTGGCTGTTTTTTGTTTTCGGCAACATACCGAAAGATTCTCAGCAAAATAACGGTCCAATTTAATAAAGTCGGGCTCCAATTCAATCCATTGCCGAACGGATGAATATCCAGCGCCCATATCGTCCAGAGCAATTTTAACTCCTCTGGTTTTAAGTCCCTGTGTTACTGTTTTCAGTACTTTCCAATCCTTAATAGGTTCATGCTCCAAGAACTCCAGCACGACAGGTCTCAGGGCGGGAACGTGTTGATCCCACCAGGATAAAAAGTCACTTTCCATAAGTGTAGATGGAAATATATTGAGGAATAGATGTTGTGATTGATCTTTAAATGTTTCCAAGGCTCTCTTGATCGACGTTCGGTCAAGTACATTTCGACAACCTTTTTTATGGGCCTCTTTAAAAAGAGCGATAGGTGAAATCTGCAATTGAGAAGAATCTCTTAATAAGGCTTCATAGCCTACTACCCCATGATTCTTCAAACAGTAAATGGGCTGAAACACATGCGTTATTGCGTATTCAGACTCATTCTCACCCTTTTGAGCATCCTGCAATTCTATCCCCTCCATAAAAAAAATAGGTAACGTGCGAGCTGCCTATTTTGTTCATATCGGGGATAAGGCTAAAGTTTGAGATTAAAGGTTAGCAAAACTATTTTACCTATACACCTGTCTACTCTTCTGTCCCTATACCTATATCTACATTTGGCAACCCAACCGTCATAACATTTCCATGCCTTAGACTTGTGGCTTTGCGTCTCCACCTTTCGATGGATTTGCCCTTTTCATTTTTTAAATGAGTAGAAGTGAATCTACTCCAAGGTTATAGTCGAATTTTACCATTTTTATATACCATTTTACCATATATTCGTCACGGT
>JAEYPI010000073.1 GCA_023410885.1 Bacillota bacterium | reverse complement strand
ATGGCCTTCCAGAATATATTTGGCTCGGTAGGCGGTTCCTTGATCTTTGTGTTTGTCATTATTTCATGCCTTGGTACGCTGAATGGACTAATGTTGGGCTGTACCCGCGGCATGTATTCCCTGGCCGTAAGAGACAGAGGGCCTCATCCTGAAGCATTCAAGCAAGTAGATAAGGTCACCAATATGCCAACAAACTCTTCAATCTTTGGATTGCTGCTTTGTGCCTTCTGGTTACTTTACTTTTATGGCGCAAATCTGACCGATCCATGGTTCGGTCCTTTCTGCTTTGATACGTCCGAGCTTCCTATCGTAACGCTCTATGGCGCCTATATTCCTATTTTCTTTATGCTGATTAAGAAGGAAAAGGGATTAAGTACATTTAAACGCTTCGTCATGCCCACACTCTCCATCCTAGGCTGTGTGTTTATGGTTATCGCTGCATGCCTTGCTCACAAAATGGCTGTCGTGTATTATTTGATTATTTTTGTAGTTATCATGGCCATTGGGGTATGCTTTAGGAATACTAAAAAGACAGTATAGGTTCTGGAAATATTATTAATCCTCGCAAAGTCGGTAAACAAAGCGCTCCCCGTTAGGCAGATGTACGTAAAATAGTAAAAACAGTTTTCATGGCATCTGTCAAACGGGGTTGACTAACGAAATAAGCGGTACTTGGAGAAATCCGAGTACCGCTTATTGTGACTACAGCAAGGTCCGGAAACGGCTTAGCTTCGGCTATTCCGTTTTTGCGTGATGGCCAAAAAGGTTTTTTATTGTTACTTTTTTCAATGATATAATGTATAATGTTAAAGATATCCATTGACATCCGAGACTACCCAGTTGACAAAGGGTAGTCTTAATTATGCCTACTAGGAGGATCGCAACCATGAAAGCATTAAACAGGTGCATTACAGTCATTCTTATTTTTACATTGGTGTGTATTACATCATCAACCTCTTCCCTTTCGGCTTCAGCCAATATCACATGGCTGGGGGACGAAGTTGATATGATGGATGATTTTAGTGACGGATATGTCAAAGTGTATCATAGGAATCCTGATACTAGCGTATCCGCAGGACTCATTGATAGCACGGGAAAATTGGTAGTTCCATTCCGATACGGAGATGTTACCTATGTGGGGGATGGATTGGCATTACTAGATAATGGGTACTTTAAACAAGGGTATTATGACATTAGGGCCGGCAAAGAACTGCTGCCACCCCAATATGTAATTGTAGGGAGTTTCAGTGAAGGACTTGCCTGGGTCAGAACGGGCGGAACCTTTACTGATAATACTATAAAATTTGGCTATATCGACAGAACAGGAGCATTCGTATTGCCATTGGTATACGATTCGATTAGTAATTTTAAAAATGGTGTTGCAGTTGTAAAAAAAGACGGGCACTGGTATGTCATAGATAAAACGGGTCAGATAGTCAAGGTTTTACCCTATGATGATATAGAGCAATTCTATGATGGCATGGCAGCTGTCTGGCAGGGGGACAAGCTTGGTTATATCGATGAGATGGGCAACGAGGTGATCCCGCCCATTTACGAATCACTGGATGACAAGCGAAAAACGGCATCCGAGTTTGAAAACGGTGTGGCACAGATTCAGTTGAATGGTAAATGCAATATTATCGATAAAACGGGAAAATTATTACTCTCTGAATTCTATGATACAGCCGGGTATTATGATGAAGGGTATTTCATCGTCGGAAACTCTGTTAACGGAAGTACCTGGCAATTCATCTACGGTTTAGCGGATCCAAACGGTAATCAGATCACACCTGTAATTTACCATGAAATTTCAGAAGGCTTCCAGGACGGAATGGTGTGGATCAGACCCTCCAGCGATGAAGAGAAATATGGATTTATCGATAAATCCGGCAAAGAAGTCATTCCAGCTATATATGATGAAATGCTTTATTTTAACAATGGTATGGGTTTCGTTAAAAAAGGAGAAAAATGGTACCTTGCAGATAAGACAGGAAAGCTTACATCTCTTCCATATGATTCTGTCGCAAACTTCTCTGACGGTCTTGCTGTGGTGAGGAAAGGTGATAAAGCAGGGGCAATCAACACGCAGGGAAAAGAGGTTTTATCCCTGAGGTTCGAAGGTTTGGGCAGCTTTACGGATGGGTTGGCTCATGTATCAAAATATGAAAAGACAATCAACTACGGAACCTATATAGAGGAGATCCATAAAACAGGCTGTATAGACAAGAACGGTAAAGTGATTATCCCTATTATCTATGATACTATATTTGATTTTTCAGAAGGACTTGCAGCCGTCAAGAAAAACGGAAAATGGGGCTATGTGGATAAAACGGGGAAGGAAGTCATCCCTTGCATATATGAGGGAGTATCCGACTTTAACGGCGGTGTTGCAAGAGTTTCGCTGAATGGCAGATTTGGTATCCTCAAAAATCCTCTTACTTCTTCTACTGCCAGCAATAAGATTACTGCAAACCCCACACCCTCTAAAGTATTGGTGGACGGTAAAGAGATTGCTTTTGAGGCATATGGCATTAAAGGATATAACTATTTTAAGCTGCGGGATATTGCCATGGTGTTGAAAAACAGAGGCAAAAAGTTTGAAATCTCATGGGATGGGAGCAAAAATACCATCAATATTTTGTCAGGGAAGGCCTATACGCCGGCTGGCGGAGAGCTTGCCGTATCAGGCAACGCTTCGGTGAAGGATGCTGTTTCAACAACCTCAAATGTCACCTTCGACGGTACCAAGGTGGATTTGGAGGCTTATGCCATCGGCGGCTATAATTACTTCAAGCTGAGGGATCTGGGCAAACTATTCAACGTGGATGTGCGGTGGGATAGCACTACGAATTCCATCATCATTGACACAACCTCGGGATATAAGGGCTAAAAATGACATAGGCTTGAACATCATATAAGCACTGGCTATATCATAAATAAGAACCCAACCCGCTTTCCCAATCGAAAATTGCGAACACCTACTCCATTACGCGGATTGTGAAGGGGACAAAATATCTATAGCCTACAGTTTTTGTTTCCACAGAGGTTGTCGGTGCAATTGTGGCATTTCAAGGCGGCGTTTGTTTCTTCGAAAAATCTTTCGGGATGAAGGAAAAAGCAGATTTCCCAAACGAGAAATACCGCTATAGCCAGTGCAAATAGGCTGATTGCATAAAATCCCAAGGTAAAGAGTAAAGGTGAAAACATCATCATGTGATCCCAATTAAATATCCGGCAGGTTGTGCAGCAACGATTTTTTAAAATCAAAACCCGAAAGGGACACCAAAAAAGAACGAATGTTAGATCTAAAACATAGAACACAACGGAAATAAGAAATAGCTCTTTATGTGTTATCCATTTTATGGTCCATAGAATACCTATTCCCGTAATGAGGGGGATCCAAATCAGGATAACTTTTAAAGAATCAAGACCGCCTTTCTTTACAAAGGCTATGAGCTCTTTTCTGTCGAGCAATTTTTTCATAGGCTGGTAAAATTCCTTGAATTGCTTTACCGAACCAAGGGGTAAGTAGCCTTTTGCTGGTATCAATTGTGAAACCATGCTGATGACCCAGCCCAGCCAGAGCAAATGAAGCCATGAAAATTCATGGAAGAAGTTTAATCCGTTCAGTAAAGAAAAGCTCTGCGGATAAGCAAAATACATTACTATTACAAAAGCTAGAACGAGAAGCCGAAATATATATCTTGTCTTGTAGAGCTTACGTAATTGTGTAAATTTAGTCTTCATGATATAGCGCTCACATATTTAGTATTGTTGCCTTGTAGCATACCCTTATAGGGGATAAAGGATAACCCTATAAAATGAGGAATTTATTCTGCAACAAGGCGTTTTATGTTTGTAGAGTCATGGGCCAACAATGCTCTGTCATACATAATATTATATATTTTAAGGTAATGTCTATGTCAATTGTAATTTTTGTCCCTCTGTAATCCACCAAGAGATGTAAAAAGACTGAACATCGGCATAAAGCAAAAGAAGAAGCTTCTGTTTCATACTCGCTTCTTCTTTGCCAATTGTTGAAGTTATACATCAAAGGAATGTAAGTAGACTTACACTTCGGTACCAAAGATGATTTTTGTAAATAGGGTCCGCGTTCTATCAACACCCAGCATCTTAACAAAGGTATCGGTGGATGGTCCGCCATTCTTTAAAAGCCCATTGACATACTCCGAGGATTTAGCGCGTTTCAGGTCCCTATCAGGGCACAGCTCGGCAGTCTTATAGCATTCAAGATACTCATCGATGAAAGAAAGGAATGCATTTTCAAAATCGGATTGATGCTTTTTCCCCGCCCGTTTAGCAAAGGAGGGGCTGAGCTTCATATCATCATACCAATGCTTGCCCAGATCATGGTCTGGTAGAGCGGAAAGGCCCTGCTTAATGTCCATCAAAGCACTGAGGTCACATCCGGAGCCTATGATGGTATCATAGAGCTCAACGAGCAGGGTATTCTTATTCATGACCTTCATCCAATCATAGGATAAAAGGGGAAGATCCCGCTCAATGGGGTTAATCACTAGCATCTCCATGGTAAATAGCCCCATCAATCCTTTTACCTGCATGGAAGAGACATTACCAAGGCCTTTACATGTAAACCAACGTATTGTAAACTGCATGGGACCGTACTTTATCTGTGAAAATTCCCCTGCATCCAGCTCCGTTACGGGGAAAGCTTCACGCAACTTTACAAGAGCCTTATTAACCATCATAAGCCTCCCAAAGCATCAGGCTTATTGAGCCCAGCCTTATGCAGCACCATTACACCACCTAGGAGAGCACCTTGGGACACGATATTTGTACATTGAGCAATCCAATGCATGGTGGATGAATCATCAAATTTGGCTGAAAGATAACCCATTCCCAGCATGGCAATAAAGGAAAGCACGAAAAGCACCATAGCCCATGCGCGTTTCATGCGTTTGGCTATAAAGAAGAGCAGCCACTGGGTTCCGGCACAGCCAATGGTCTGCCCCATGATAAAAATCAAATTGCTGTCATAAATAGGGACAAGACCTGCGCCACACAGAGGAGTTGTGCTTTGGGATTTCCGGGTTAGCATGGCAATGAGGGATATAAAGACCAGCAGAAACCCGGGGGCTTGAGTGGGGAAAAAAGCCACATCCAGCGCTACAAAATCACAAATATTGAGGGCATAGAGTATTTTCCACGCTGCCTTATACAAGCCGCTGATCAGTACCATGACCGTACCGGCGGCCAAGAGGGCAAAGGCCCCCTTGACCATTTTATTATAGAGATCGCGGGCCAAGATGACCGCTGCAATTGAAAAGAAAAGAACAGGTATAAAATCGACCAAAGCCATTATGACATTAATGCCGTCCATAGCATCACCCATATCCTTTACTATTTTAAATCCACCCACTATCGCAGCCTTTGGTTTTTTAAGGGTTGGGGCCTCTGTGTTCTGCGTTTCTGCGAAGGGGTCCCGGAAAAGGTCCGTGCCTACTTGATGAAATCCCATTTAAGCAGGCTGTGGAGCGGAACTAAAGGGATGAGAATGGGGGTCTTTTTAACATAGTCCTGATACTCCTTGAGCTTTCCGTAGCTTTTTGCCTGTCTGGTTTCAAGGCGTTTGGCACCGCTGAACATGACATAGACAATCAGTATGTAGCCTAGGATGGCGATGATCCATTGCCAAAGCCCTTGCAGCGCACCGAAGCCAGAGACCAAAACACCCGTCCAGAAGAGTATCTCGCCAAAATAATTGGGGCATCGTACGATTTTGTACAGTCCAATGTCACAGAAGCGATGGGGGTTTTGTTTTTTAGATGCGGTCTTTTGCATATCTGAAAGGGTTTCTATGATGAGCGCAATTGCCATAATGAACGCACCGATCCATGGAATTACGCCTTGTTGGACATCGTTTGAAATCCGATAGGCAATGGGTGATGTCTGTGCGACGTACAGCGCCACGACACAAATCCAGATAACGGCCTTAACAAATAGGGGCATTGGCTTTTCTGTTTTGGTCGTCTCTTCGAGGGTTTTACGATAGGAAAGGCTCTTGAACTCACGAAAAATAAGAAATCCACTGAGACGGATGCCATAGACAATGAGTAGCAGGCATTGTACTAAACAGGCAGGGGACAGGCCACTGTTAAACATGATGAGGAGTGTTGCACCCACACCGCTAACAGCCAGACCGTAGCCTATGGAAAGGAAGTAAACAAATTTATAGAATCCGACTGCTGAAAAAACAGCGCAGACAATGGCCAGTATTCCGATTAAGGATGGAAATGCATGATTCCATGCTTCTTGAAACGTCACAGATATACCCTCCTTTAATAGCAGTTCTTAATATACGCTTTGAAGCTGAGTTTTCCGTATTTGTGATCGGCAACCATCTCCTCGGACAGGGTCCATTTTGAGAATTTAATAATGGCCTCCTTGCCGTTCTTCTTACGCTTGGCCAAAGCAGCCAAAACGGTGAAGAGGAAAGCGGGAGCTCTCTTAATGACCGCCGGTTTTCCAGCAGCCTCAAAGAACATACGCGCAATTTCTTCATAGGAATAGGTTTCGGTGCCGCCGATATCATAGGTCTTGTTATGGTCGTTCATGTGGAGCAGAATGAAGTCTGCGAGGTCGGTGGTGTCAATGACATTGGCATGAACGGGCTTTTTACCCAGCAGCGTTACAGTTCCCTTTTCAATCATGGGCATAAAGACTTTGGCGATATCGTAGAAATAACCGGTGGGACGGTGAATGACATAGGAAATGCCACTCTTTTTTAATTCCTGCTCAAACAGATGCTTGGCATGGAGCATGGGGACGGAAGCGTCTCCGTCAGCTTTTAAAACGGAGATATAAATAAACTTCTTAACACCCGCACGCTTTGCTTCTTCTAAAAGATTAAGATTCCCTTTGAAATCAATATCGTAATTGGTCACTGTGGCTGACGAGCCGGTGAGACCCACAGTTGTGATAACCATCTCCGCCCCCTGGCAAAGTCCACTGAGGGTTTCCTTTTTGGTTATATCAACCTGCTTAGCTGTTATTTTTCCGGACACTTCCGGAATATCACGAATAACCATATCCAACGCAGTTACATCGTGGCCGTCACGAACCAAGGCACGCAAGATATCGCTGCCCAATTTTCCGAAAGCACCTGCAAGTACTATTTTCATAATCCTCACTCCAATACATTTTTTATAGTGATTGTATACCATTCAAACGGGCATCTATTTTAACTTTTCTTTTGCCCGCTTATCGTTGATGATTTTCATATGCTCAGCATTAATTAACGTGACCTTGTTCTCCTTGGCCCATGCCACACAGCCCTTCAGAGCGGTTGGTAAGAAGATACGGGGAACCTTTACCAGTGTAGCGCAGGCATCATCGGTGAATTTGACCACATCATCAATACGATCTGCAGCATAGCGCACCGAATCAATTGATGCCTCGCGAATGGGCAGAAGCTGGGCGTGGGGGCGGCGGAAACGGGTATACCAGAAGTTTTTGCTGTCCCGATAGCCGTAATCTACAGGAACAGAAGGGAAGGCACTGGCCTTAACACCATCCACAATGGCGTTATAAAATTTATCCTTCATCAAAATCTTATCTACACGCAGGATAAAATGAGCGCCGAATTTTGAAGTAATACCGTTGAAATCATGGTAGGGAGGCTCATAGCCATCCAGACAGCCGGGTTTATCCACTTGTGCGCCATCCAACTCACGCATCCAAGTACATTCAAATACCTGATACGCTTCGGAGACGACTTTCGGGAAGCGCTCTGAAGGATGCTCTGCAGCCATTTGACCCTCTTCGAGGGTGAAGGAACAGTCCTTCATTTTCTCCTCGGGCTTGTCACCGGGGAACCCCAGGCGAACAGCTTCTTTGAAGTACTTTTTCTCGTCGGTGATAAAATTGATGCTGCACTTTCCATAGCGGAGCAGGTGCTGGGAGGTGTTGGATGAATTACGTGCGCACAGCAGCATGGCATAGTAGTCCTTACCTGCTACATAATAGGGTTGAACCAACGAATAAGGTCCTAATGAGGTTGAGCCGTCTTCTGCCAGGGTGCCGATCAATACAGTCGGCATGGGAAAAAAGGCAGAGGTCTGATAAAAGTTGTCCACAATACGAAGATTTTTAAAGCTGCTCATATTCTCTCTCCTTTACCTTTTTTTAATTATAAACAAACGGTTCAAAAGAACCGCCAAGGGCTGATAGGGGGTTTGATTCACTGCGGCCATTAAGAGGTTTTCTGCAACAAAACGATCCAGAACCTGATCTTCATCGGCTTGAAAATTAGCAAGTAAATCATGGATAATAGCTGCCAGTTGATTCAACAAAAGCTGGTGCCGATCTGAATAATCTGATGCAAATTGGCTGGTGAGGGAATATTGGGACCAAACATTTCTGTATACCGAAGCGAAGCGCTCAATTTCTTCATAAATAATTTGTAGCCCGTCCAGAATATTCTGGGAACGAGTGGCGCTCTGGTGCATAACAGCCAGTGCCCTTGTCCAGTCTTGAAGCATGACCGCGGCTGCCAGCATATCCTTTGAAGGAAAATAATTATAGAGAGTACCCACCGCAATACCACACCGCTTAGCCACAGAACGTATGGTAAAGCCGTTGTAATCGGATACCAACAATTCGTTTTTTGCCGCCTCAAGGGCTCTGGTTCTCACATTCTCAATAAGCTTTGGCATAGGGGCTCCTTTAATGGCAGAGCCATTTAGGTACTTTTTATGAACGTGTTCATTTAAAGTATACAACATTGTCTAAAATATATCAATCTTTATTTTCACTAAAATCTTACAACTTTTTCGAGTTAAAAAGCCCATGCCAACCTATTATTCAAATAGAGGAAAGACTATTGCTATAGTTATGAATAAAACCGCCATTGACATCAAAAAAAACCCCGGCAACGTGCTATGGCGCACATTGCCGGGGGAATGATGTTTAAATGCTGTTAGGCTAATGTAAGGCATTCAAATACATCCCAAGCTTCTAAGCCTCACAATGCAGATGCAATATCTGGGAAGTAGCTTTTTACTTAATTTTTATTGGATGCCTCAATCCTCTTATTTCTAAAATAAAGACAGATGTCTGTCGATACCATAATGACATTGGGGAAATAGAACCAAAAGGCCAGATTATAGGTACTGGAAATGCACTTTGAGGCAATTCCGCATATATAGCCGAAGAGTATAAAGCACATAAACAGAAGGCTCTTACCTTTTGTGGAACGGGAACGGTATGACCGGACAATGGACAGCGGCCATGAAACTCCGAAGCTTACAATCATTAAGGTCTCTAAAATACTGGCTAGTTGCATAAAAAATCATCCTTTTCCTAGGTTGAGCATACGCGGTATTCTCTTTTCTATTGTACCTTTGCCATGGATTATGTCAATCATGGGTGTGTCAAGCCATACGCCAGAGTCGGCAGGTGTTGATAGGCCATCACCTGTTGCGCCGTAATGGGGTTAAAGCGATAGCCTTTCCTGTAGACCAAAACGTCTTTGTATTTTTCTTTATTCGAGCTGCTCTTTTTCTGTACCAGGTCATATTGGGCAAGAAGGCGCTGGGGGATGGGGGATACCCGCATAAAGGTATCGGTAACATTGCTCAACAGGTCAAATTGATTTCCTCTCTCAAAACAAAAATATGCTTATCACCACATTCAGACAATTCAGTTTTTTTGTGTCTGTTATCAGCATGTTGGCGACATTAGTATTCAAAAATATGAGATAATCGTTGTATTTGATGCAGAAAGGGCTGTTTTGTGAAACAGCCCTCCATTACTGAAAGGTAACTTACTTGGTTGGATTTAGCTGAACAGGCTCGCTTCGGGTGATTATAACGCCGTTTTCAGAGTAGACAATATATGCCCAATAGGTGTTATCGTTGGTCAATCCCTTGATGTGTACACCTCTGGCGTTATAGTTGACGTTCTTATACAACGTATATGGGCCATTTTTCCCCGCCTCGGAGATATACACGGCGTAACCCTTACCGTTGGCGGACTTAATGGAAAAGCCGATGTCAGCCTGACCATTCTTGTTATTAGTCACACTTGAAGGAATGAACGGAAGTTCGAAGGTTTTTTCAATGGGGCCACCTATCAGGTTCCCGCCAGCATCCATCAGGCGGAAGATAATGAGGCCGCCTACTGAAGAGGTTGCTGTTAGATCGCCGTGGGCTATGGAGAGCGTAACCTGTGTTCCATCTTCATTCCAGGCAGTATCCCATTTCTCAGCCACATTTAAGCCGAAGCCAAATTCACCCTTCCTCAGAGGTTCACTGAAACTGATTACCACGTCTGTCTTGTCACCATTAATTACTGCCTCGACACCGGTAACCTCAGCTTTAAAGCTTGTGGCCTTCGGTACGGGAGCATCCGGACGTGAAACCGTTCCACCTGAAAGCAACTTATCTTTTTCAGCTTGTGTATCCGGGATTAATGGCCACACCTCCGCCGGGCCGTTGTTGTATCTTTCAACATTCCAGCTTATGGGCTTATTGAATTTTGCTGCGTCCTGTTTACCGTTGTCTGAAGCGGAAGCGGCAATATCGGAGAGTGAAAACTCGAAAGTATAGCCTGGGATGGTGACAAACTTAAGGTTCTTAATATCAAACGTCTTGGAAGAATCCCAACCGGCGTTCGCAATCCGTGTAAACACCTTATCGTGGAACAGTATGCCGTACTCCAGCATGGTTGTCTCTTCTGACTTGAAGCGTTCGGGTGTGAAGCTCATGCTGGTGGGAATTGTTTCACCGCCAACATAGACCAGCGGGGCATCGACAGGTGTGTTAGCCAATCGGCTGGAGAAACCGATCAGACGATTTTCCTCGCCCTCATCGCCTTTGGAGGGTGCGTGACGCAATGCGTCTGCCAGACTGACAGCAGCGAAGAAGACACTCCTGTTCTCTTTGGCATCCCCCGCAGTCCGTAGCTCATAACGCCCGTACACTGCCTGGTCGGGTGTAAGATTAAAGGTAAAGGTATCACTTTCGTGGCTTGCAGCATCGATCCTGGTCATTCTGTCAGGCAGATAGAGGTCAACATCCGGCGCATCAGAATGAGCTGTGATGGTCACAGAGTGCCCCACAAGGAAATTCTCCTGGGCCGTCCACAAGGCGTACTTGTCAGAGCTTGACCAGGGCAGGTAGGAGCTGTTTATATCAAAGGGATAGGCATTGAATTCGCTAACGCTGTTATAGTCCCTTGCCGGATAAGACATGTCTCCCAGCCCGCTGCCGGTGGGGTACAAATCCTGGACGTGCAGTATTTTGTCATCTGTTTGCTTAAACTCGCGTTCCATAATCGCGACTACAAATGTGAAATCACGGTTGTATAAAGCATGGTTACTCTCGCGGGCTAGAACAGCGGCATTCTCTTTCTCTATCGCATTCGTTCCGATATATTCATAGACTTCAGAGGCTGCCTGTACCGCTGCCACAGCGCCCTCGTTACCCAGCCAGTGGGTGTCAATGCCTGTTGTCGTCAGGAAGGGGCGAGGCGCAACCAATGCGATAATATCGCTGGAATCAAAGGGCAGCTGGTTGTCCTTGTTCACGAACTGAGCAGCCGTTTCCGGGAACCAGCTGTTGCCTCCACCGTATGAAACGGTTGGGATTTCGGTCTTTCCGTAAACCCTATCGGCCTTGGGATAAGTATTAAAGTTGAAAATTTTACCCTCGACCTTATAACGGTAGCTCTGTATGCCTGAGCCGCCTGATTCGCTGGGGAGGCATATACCGATACGGTCGTCAAATGCCGCGGCAAACAAAGCCGCCTTGCCGTAACGGGAATGTCCTGTGACGAGTGTCTTGGCTGGGTCAATATTCAGTACTTCTCCCCATGTTTTAGTTCCGTCACCGCTCGGTGTCGGCTGCTCCAGGGCACTGATAATCTGGCTGACGCTCCAGCTCCATGCCATAAGTGCACCGGAGGCATACTCATATACGTCTTTGTTATAAGGGTACAGCTTGGTATACACACCGTTACGGTTTATTCCATCGGAAGCACTGCTATCATCGGGATATATATCGGTGGGAGTGAAATTTATGTACCCATATCCCAGCTCCTTTGCGGTAGCGATATGAGATGCAGAGAGAGTACCGCCGATGTCTATAATTACAGGCACCTGTACATTCGTGTCGCCCCAGGCCTTTTGAACTTGCACCGCGTCAGGCGTGGTTATGTTGACATTAAAGCTTTCTTGAACGCCGCTGTCTGGATTCTCAATAGTCACAGTATTGTACATTATCGCTTTTTCAGCAGATGGCGGTCCGTTTATTACCCCGGTATAATTCTTAAGAACAGCATAATTGGTTCCAAACGAGTTATAGGGGAGGTAATAACCGTCATTCCAAGCTTGAATAGCCATAGCCCGGGCTTGCTCTTCATTTTCTGCCGGTCCATAGGTGAATAACACATTCCCTAATACGGCAGACCAGCCATTGGGTATAATCTCGCGGATTTCTACTGCTTCAGTCTGAAGTTTTGCAACCAGCTTATTAAATTCATCTTTAAGGTTGAATTCGGTAGCGTAGGAATAAGGCGGCCAGTTGAACCCGACAGTAATCGTGTTGGGCTCCATCACAACCTTTGTTTCACCTTCTACATCTTGCGCTTTTGTCGGCCAACGATAACCCAGCCAGTAACGCTGCACCAGATCTTTGATCTCATTGCGGCGGGCATTCCACTCCGCTGTGTTCGAAACGTATCCGTCACCATTTGGGTCATTTTTTGCATCAAAGAATTTGAAGGGATCAGGGATCGTATTGATAGCAGGCAGTTGATCCACTCCGGGATATCCTGGCCATATCTCTGATGATGCTGCATAACCGGGAACCACGCTAAACACCAAGAGTATGCTCATCATAATAGAGATAAATCGTGTGATGTTTTTCATTCTGGTTCACTCCTTTAACATATTTTGGCTATACCTAAACGAATCTACAGATTGAACTTTGCCGGAACGAAAGGTTTCCCCAGTATGAGATGGGATTGATGTGATGCAATCACCTCCTAGTGCAACTCATTTTGTAGTTCAATAGTGCCTGGGGTGCACTGCTCGACCTAGGAAGAAAAGAGCATTGACAAGAAGGGGGTAGTATTTTTACCATATTTCTAGAAGCTTTAGTTTGCTTTTATTATAAATTTGCACCACAATTAATGCCATGGACAAGGAATGAACAATATGTAATTTTTCTAGATTTCAGGAGGGATTTTTATGTCTTCTGCTGATTTTGATAGTATTATCCCAGATCTGAAATACTTTATTTGCCGTTACTGTACACCAAGCTGGTTCATGCCAGACGCTATCATTAATTTTGTAGACATAACCTATATTTTTGAGGGAAGAGTGACCTATACCATCAACGGTATTCCTTATAAAGCAGAGAAAGGTGACCTGATCTGTATTCCCAGAAATAGCCTGCGGCATGCGGAAATTGACCCTGATAACCCCATGGCGGCATATGCTTCTAACCTGTGGCTTTTCGACCTAAATGGCAAAGACGTATCTCTACCCTTTCCCATTCATAATAAAATTGGCCTACAGGATGACTTATTATCTCTCTATCAGGAATTGAATTTTGAATGGACACAGAAAAAACCCGGCTATGCTCTGAAAGTCCGGGGAATATTTCTCAACATTTTATCTAAATATTTCAGGATTCTATATTATAAAGATGCTGCGGAGAGCTTTAATATTCATATTCAAAAAGCATTAAGGAAAATCAATGAGTGTTATTATACGCCAATTAACGTAGAGGGCCTGGCAAGAGCTGTTGATCTGAATCCTTCCTATTTTGGAACGCTGTTCAAGAAGCATACAGGGAGCTCGGTCAAGGAATATGTCAACCGAGTGCGAATCATAAACGCTGAAAATATGCTTGCCAGCGGCGAGTTTTCAATAGCTGAAGCAGCATATAAATGCGGATTCGAAGATAACTTTTACTTCAGCAAGGTATTTAAAAAAATGAAGGGATACCCGCCATCAAAGGTTAAAATAATACGTTAATTGTATTTCCAATACAGGAGTGCACGCCTGTATTGCGGTAACGGGAGGGGTCCTTATATTTCAACTGTCCCTTATTATGAATGCCGAAGATGTGACAAAATAGGACAGTAAAGCATCGAGGTAAACGGAGGACAGTATTAAGTCCCATAAATTCTTTGGTTCTCAACCCTATAAAAGCGTCCAATATGACTATAGCTTTATATTCTATTGGCTCCACAGATAAAGCATTTATTAAATCCGTTGTCTGCTGAAGATTATAATGAGTTTGCTTTGTCTTTTATTGGAAAAGGTAAATGGTAGGCTAGAATATCAAGATGAGGTGAAAGTTTCTATCGAAGAGAGAATAAAACAAACAAATAGCCTCAATCTGCCTCTATAATACGCAGTAATTGCTACCATGAATTTGAAAAAGTTGGCTCAATAGAAGTGATAAATGTCCGAAATTGACATTTTTTTTTCCAGTTTGCAAATTGATACTTAATTCTTGGTATGTTTATAATATATACAAAAGTAACAGTTATAACGCGCTAATAACTTGTTGATTTATTCAAATTGTTCAACCACTCTTCGATAAATTGAAAGAACGTCAGCACATAAATCCAATTATAAAGAAAATCAGAAAGACGATTTATTTTATAAGGAGGCAGTGCAAAATGATAGACCTATTGAAGAAAAATGGACACTTTTTCAAAGCAAATCTCCATTGTCATACCACGCTGAGCGACGGAAAGATGACGGCGCCGCAGGTATGTGACTGGTACAAGGCCAACGGATACAGTATTGTTGCGTTTACTGACCACTCCAAGTATGCATATTATCCGGAACTCCAATCAAAGGATTTCCTGCCCATCGCCGGATTTGAGGCAGCGTTTACCTGCCTGGATCCTATCAATTTGCCGCTGAAGTATAAAATCTGCCATATCAATTTCTGGGCCAGGAATCCGGAAACATCTGTGCTGCTGCCAGAGCCCCATACATATGAAATCGGTGTTATCAAC
>JAEYPI010000042.1 GCA_023410885.1 Bacillota bacterium | reverse complement strand
CCATATGGTCATGGTCAAGCTTTACAAAGATTTCAGTAAGATAATCCATGGAAAAGCCGTCTTTTGGTATATAGACAAAGGCATTGATAGAGCCGCCCGCAATTTTTGTAATGCCACGATCCATATTAATATAATTGACGGAATTGGCAACACCGACTATGGTATATTCCTCATAGGCCAGACTGTTGAGGGTGTCCTTATCATTGGATGTAGAAACCTTTATTGTCGATCCGATATCCTCTTGGGAATATTGTCGGGCGTCCACAACACACTCATTACCTGACTGGGCCAGACGGCCTGAGACAATACTCAACTGATTGAGTGAATCTGTTATAGAATGCGCTCTTAGAACAAGCTCTTTTTCTGACTGAGTATCCGCAATAAAATCCACCGATACCGCACCTTCTACGGTGAGCCCTTCCTGTTTTGCGAAGTAGGCCGTATCTTCTTCTGTTAAACCGAGGCTGGAAATCAAACGGTAGTCGTACATTTTTTGTTCTGAAACATAGCGGTTAAAGGTTTCCACCATCGCGGCTCTTGAAATTTTTAAGCCAGAAAAAAAGCCCGTACCTAATGCGATGATAACAAGAATGGCAATGTATCTTTCAAATGTATGCTTGATTTCACGACGGTTGTTTTTATGCCACGCTGAGTTGTGCTTCATTACCATTCAATCTCCTCAATCGGTATCACTTTTGTATTTTTCTCTACTGAAACAATGGTACCGCTTTTCATTCGAATGATACGATCTGCCATATCCGTCAGTGCAGAGTTATGGGTCACGATAACAACGGTCATACCATTTTGTCGGCTCTGATCCTGCAGCAGCTTTAATATTTGCCTCCCGGTCTGGTAATCCAAGGCCCCGGTTGGTTCATCACAAAGCAGCAATTTCGGATTTTTTGCCAGAGCTCTGGCGATGGCCACACGTTGTTGTTCACCGCCTGAAAGCTGCGCAGGGAAATTTCCGAGCCGATCTCCAAGTCCCACATCTTGCAGCATTTGCTCAGCCGGTAAGGGGTCCTTGAGCATTTGGGTTACAATTTCCACATTTTCAAGGGCGGTTAGGTTGGGCATAAGATTGTAAAATTGAAATACAAAGCCAATATCTTCACGGCGAAACGCTGTTAGCTGGTGCTTATTACAGGTGGAAATCTCCTTGCCACCTATTTCAATCTTTCCGGAGGTCAGGGTGTCCATTCCGCCAAGGATATTCAATAGTGTTGTTTTTCCGGCACCGGACTGCCCGACAATGACACAGATTTCCCCTTTTTCGATTTCAAAGGATGCGTCGTGCAAAGCTGTAATATTAACATCCCCTGAACGATAGACTTTTTCTACATTTTGAAAATTAACAAACGTATTCATGCTGCCTCCATGTTTCACGCGCTACGAAGTGTGCTCAAGAATTAACTTTTGACTCAAATTATAAGTTTAGCATAAATGAAAGAATTAATAAATATACAGCTTTTTACAGGATTCCGCTCCCACATGATAATGTTTCCCATGTAAACCTTTTGTGATGCCAGATAAAGAAAATCCTATATAAAATAATCATTTATAATTGGATAGAATAGAAAAGGGAGAGGCCCGAAAGGCTTCTCCCTTTATCTAAGCTGTTCTCTAATTAATAGTAACGACAAACCCATCCATAATCAAATGAGGGGGATTTGCCTCAATGTTTCTCATAACTAGGTTAGTAAAGGTTGCTGATCCATAGGCTTGTTCCTCCGGACCTTTGTTTATAATCATTCTAATAAAAAAATCGCGATAGATAATTATCCAAAATACATTAGGTTATTAAACCTAACATTGTATGAAATTAATGTCAAGATGATAAAGTTTGCGATAATATTTTGAAATTCCTATTGACTTTCAGTTTATTCCAGATGATAGAGTATAGATAAAACCTCATACGGATAAGGAGACGTTGGTCTTAGGTAGTTCCAAAAGAGCGAATATATGATTGATGTATTTCTTAAACACACCTCTTTTTATGCACAGATGAAAAAAATCTGACTTCTCAATTGTATATATTAGTGGAGAGGGGGAGAGAAAGCGATGAATGAACCCTATGAGCTCAATGGATTTGTTCAATCGGCTGTACAGGCGTTTTCACAAACAGTCGTTAAAACTGCATTTTCATATTTGAAAAATACTGCGGATGCAGAGGATATCACACAAGAGGTATTTTTAGCCCTTATGCAAAAGAAACCTGATATTGCAAATCAGGAGCACCTAAAAGCATGGCTCATTCGCGTTACGATCAATAAATGTAAAAATTATCTTAAAAGTGGCTGGTTTAGAAGTAATAATCCAGTGCCAGAGGATATGCCGTATCTTCCACAGGAAGAGAACGAGCTTTTGCACGCCGTATTGGCGTTAGATATAAAATATCGTTTACCCATCCACCTCTTCTATTACGAAGGATATTCTATTAAAGAAATCGCTAAAATTCTGGAAGAACGCGAGGCCACTATAGGTACACGTTTGGCTCGTGGTCGCAAAATACTAAAAAATCTGATTGGAGGTATTGATGATGAATAAAGGTGTTTATAAATTAGCAATTGATCATATACAATTCAGTGAAGACATAAGTGAAAAAACCTTGAACTATTTATCTTCCAATTTTCAACGACCACATTATGGGAAGGGCGCAAAGAAAATCGGGAATAAAAGGCTATACACTGCATTTTCCGCTGTGGCCTGTCTATTAGTATTGGTGATAGCCATTCCTCTCATCCAAGGCAGCTCTGATTTCGAGCTTCCCCATGCTGTTGGGAATGTATCGGTGAGATATTTGGATAAAGCACCTACTATCATTACAAGCAAAAGTCAGTTATTGTCGTTAACCGAAGAGGAGCTTTTTAATCGCTATCCCACCACCATTCTCAAAGGTAAAATTGAGGCTATAAAAAATATCAAAGTCGATTTTAATGGTTCAGCTGAATATTGTGCAATAGCCGAGATCAGGGTTGAAAAGATGTATAGAGGTAATGGAACAGTTGGAGAAACAGTATCTGTATTACTTCCTTGCCCCATTGATAGTAATGTGTGGGTTGAGGATACCGGAGTTGTATCTTCGATGAGGGTAGGGATGACTGGAATATTCATGCCCCTAAAGTATGATGAGACTTCCTATAGGGAAGAAAACGGAGCAAAGATTTATTGGTCTGACTTTGTTGAATACGGGTTTTTAGACGGTGAGCGATACGCCTTTCTTAATTCGGAAAAGGGTCTTATCTATGCTCAACATGCTTATGAGTCACTATCTTCAGCCACCTCGTTAGATGACATTGAGCAATATGTGATCAAGATGATAGAGTGAAAAAGCGTATTTTAATAAGAGGTCTTTGGTCAACATGACTTTCAGGCCCCAGAATACAAGGCAATGAAGGCAATGGGATCATGAATTGATCATACTCGATTCCTTTATCCTAAGGGTTGCAGGCAGCTCTATGGCAGTTAACGCCACAAGCATCAGCATGGGCCATACCACAGAACCCGATGCCTTTTGCAGTATTTCAAAGAGATAAACGAAAAGTGTACCCGATATCTGCCCCATCAGCAGAATAAGGCCAAGAGAGGTGCCTTCCTGTATAGGGTA
>JAEYPI010000276.1 GCA_023410885.1 Bacillota bacterium | reverse complement strand
TGGCAGCTATAATCGCTATTTTGCTGCGGGATTTTCCCATCTCTTTGTTTACTGACTTTCCGGTGGGCATGACTTTGATGGTGGCGGCCATTATTATGACCGTGCTGTCAGGTATTAATTATGTGGTAAAAAATGCTAATATTTTAAAGGGCAGTCAGTGAAATAATAGTATGTATGGATACAAAGGTGCATGCGTTATAAGGGAATGTTAAGGATTCCCTTTACATGAATTTGGTTGTATGCTAAACTATTTAAGTCTATTTGAACCGAATGCGCGGTTTATGGTGACTCCGGCCATGTACTGGGCACTCGGCAATTTATTGAAAGGAGTATTTTTCATTATGGAAAGAATGGAAAAACAACAAATTATCACCACTTATGCAACCCACGAAGGGGACACCGGTTCTCCCGAGGTACAGATTGCGCTTCTGACAGACAGAATCAATCACCTTACCGACCACCTCAAGTACCACAAGAAGGACCATCATTCACGCCGTGGCCTTTTGAAAATGGTTGGTGCAAGAAGAGGACTCTTAAACTATCTGATGAAGAAAGACATTAACCGGTACCGTGAGATTATCACAAAATTGGAACTGAGAAAGTAAGAAGACCGGGGCGGATTTTCCGCCCCTTTTACTGTACTTTTAAAAGTTAAAATTAAACTAAAAACCGACGGGATACATTTCCTTGGTATTTAGCATATTAAAAGAAGAAAAAGATTCCGGTCAAGTCAAGGGCAACAGAAGATCAGCGAAGAGGATTCCAAGCCTTGGATTCCCGTTCCCTGACCTTTTGTCCCTGACTGGTGGTTATTGGCATCTGTTTTTATAAGGATACAGAGGCAAGATAATAACAGGAATCGGAGAAAAGGAGAAAATTTATGAAAAAAGTCTTTAATTTTGAAGTTGCCGGGCGACCTATTACAGTTGAAATAGGTCAATTGGCTCAGCTGGCCAATGGCTCAGCTCTTGTTCGGTACGGGGATACCGTTGTATTATCTACGACTACAGCTTCAAGTCAGCCCAGAGAAGGCATTGATTTCTTTCCGTTAAGTGTAGATTACGAAGAGAAGCTCTATGCTGTAGGAAAGATCCCGGGTGGCTTCATCAAGCGTGAGGGAAGGCCTACCGAAAAGGCAATCCTCACATCCCGCGTCATCGACAGACAGATGCGCCCCAGATTCCCTAAGGATCTTCGTAACGATGTTACCATTGTCAACACCGTCATGTCAGTAGAGCAGGATAATTCACCCGAGTTCGCATCCATTCTCGGCTCAGCTATTGCTTTAAGTGTTTCCGATATTCCCTTTAATGGCCCTATCGCTGGTGTTATTTTAGGACTTGTCGACGGAGAGGTTGTTGTTAACCCCACCACTGAGCAGCGCGCCAAGAGTGATATGTATGTCACCCTTTCAGCTGACAAGGAAAAGATTATCATGATCGAAGCCGGAGCTAATCAGGTTCCCGACGAGGTCATGCTGGATGCCATCAAAAAGGGTCACGAGGAAATCAAGCGTATCATAGGTTTCATTGAGACCATCGTGCAAGAGGCTGGAAAGCCTAAATTCGCCTATGAATCCTTCACAGTGGCCAGTGACCTCTGGGATGCTGTTTATGAAATGGCTGCAAAAGACATGAAAGCTGCCATTCAAAATGCGGATAAAACAATTCGCGATACACAGGTAGATGCTGTGTGCGCAAGTGTTCAGGAAAAATTGGCTGAGACCTTCCCTGATCAGAAGGCCAAGATCGGTGAAGCCCTTTATAAGCTGCAAAAGAAAGTCGTCAGATCCATGATTCTTGAAGAGCACAAGCGTGTAGACGGGCGTTCCCTCATGGACATTCGTCCTCTTTCTGCAGAAACAGGTCTTCTGCCCAGAACTCATGGTTCCGCACTCTTCCAGCGCGGCCAGACCCAGGTATTGACCAATGTCACCCTGGGACCTATGGGCGAAGCCCAGACCCTGGATGGTGTGGACATCGAAGAACAAAAACGCTATATGCACCATTATAATTTTCCGCCCTACTCGGTTGGGGAAGCTAAAACATCAAGAGGTCCCGGGCGCCGTGAAATCGGTCACGGTGCTCTTGCTGAAAGAGCATTGGAGCCCGTTATTCCAAGCGAAACCGAATTCCCTTATGCCATTCGTTTGGTCTCCGAGGTATTGATGTCCAATGGTTCTACCTCCCAGGGCAGCGTTTGTGCCAGCACTCTAGCGCTCATGGATGCCGGTGTGCCCATTAAGGCACCTGTAGCGGGTATTTCCTCCGGCCTTGTGGTTGACGAGGAGAATCCCGACAGATTTATTACCTTTATGGACATCCAGGGTATTGAAGACTTCTTCGGCGACATGGACTTCAAGGTTGCCGGAACAAAGCAAGGTATTACCGCCATTCAGGTGGATATAAAGGTAGACGGCCTTACCTATGAGATGATCAGACAAGCCTTTGAGATCACGAAAAACGGTCGTTTCCAAATTCTTGACGAATGTATGCTACCTGCTATTTCGGAGCCGAGAAAAAGTCTCTCACCCTATGCTCCTAAGATTTTCCAGACCAAGATTGAAGTGGACAAGATTAGTGAGGTTATTGGACCAAAAGGAAAGGTTATCAATAAGATTATTGCTGAAACAGGCGTTAAAATTGATATTGAGGAAGACGGCTCAGTCTATGTGGCAACAACAGATGAAGCAGCAGGCCTAAAAGCTATCAGGATTATTGAGGGTATTGTGGGTAATGTAGAGCCCGGTACTATTTACAAGGGCAAGGTTACCCGCCTTATGACCTTCGGCGCTTTTGTGGAATTCCTTCCCGGAAAAGAAGGCCTGGTGCATATATCCAAGCTTGATACCAAGCGCGTCAACAAGGTTGAGGATGTAGTCAACGTTGGAGACGAAATTATGGTTAAGGTTGTAGAAGTTGATAAGCAGGGTCGAATCAATCTCTCAAGGAAGGACGCTATGGAGGAGACGCCTGGAGTCCAATCCAAAACCACAACCGAGGAATAAAAGCCAATAGTGTAGTAATGAAGGTCTGGCCAATGGCCAGGCCTTTTTTTAATGGATTAAAGTTTATTTCACCCAATATCATGGTAAAATCTTAAGAGGAGTGCTCCTACGAAACCATAATGAATTTGCTTTAACAAGTTCGTAGTGTTCTGGGAGCACG
>JAEYPI010000252.1 GCA_023410885.1 Bacillota bacterium | reverse complement strand
AATTGACACATCATGAAATATCCAGTTGATCATTAATTAAACCCGGGACATTTGCCCGGGCTTAATCGCTTGCATTATAATATTCCTAGTACCCTACTGAAAAGAAATATTCTTGTGACTTGATTTATTGAACAATCTTTCCGCCCCTGTCCTGATGGCTGTCTGCTGATCCATATTCCATTAGGTCCAGGAATTGTTCGCCTCTGGCGCTGTCATTGAGATTTGAAGAATGAAGTACCTGTTCCTCAGCGGGACGATTTTTCTTTTTGTCGCCCTTCATCTCCTCCACATGCTTATCCAGTTCCCTGGCGCAATTAATACAGAGCTTGGCTTGAGGCAATAACTCTAATCTTTTTGGGTCAATAGCCTCACCGCAGCTCTCACAAAGTCCGTAGGTTCCGTTCTTTATTTTCTCTTTTGCCCTGTTTATCTCGTCTACCTCATGCTCCTGAAGCTTTTTTAAAGCCATTTGATGCTCAATATCAAAAACTTCAGTGGCTATTTCAGCAGGGTGATTGTCATAGTTTGAAAGTTCGGTAGCATTATTGTTGTCATTATCTCCAAAGGTCAGATTCTCCATGTCATCCAGAATCTCCATATGATGTTCTTTGTGGTGATCTAAGAGGTGCTTGTAATGTTTCATATTGTTGCTATTCGCTCCGGGTCCATTTATGCTGCTCTGATTCCTGTTACTATTCTTTATGAGGTTATCGTTTCTGTTGTTATCCATAAATCTATCAAACCTTTCATTGTTTCTAAAAATTTATAAGGTTAATATCCCACGAAAAGCTAATAAAAATGCTGTACTTTGATGGAATTCAAGCTTGCACCTTAAAAACGAAAAGGATAAGATAAGCATATACTCAAGTTCAGGAGGATTTTGATGCTGCAAGCCATTAAACCCTATAAAAAGGATTTTGATTATTCTTACACACTGGGCGTTTTTTTAAACATTGAGCTGCTAATTAATAAGCCGGATAAGGTTCTGACTATTATTTTGAGCGCTCAAGGCGATAAAAACAGCGGTGTTTCAAAAATAAAAGAGTTGGCGGAATCATTAAAAATACCGATGGTCATTAACGATAAAATCATTTCAAGGCTTTCTCCCAAAGAAAATTGCTATGCCATTGGTTTGTTCAGTAAGTATGAAACTGATCTGGAGATAAAAAGAAACCATGTGGTATTGGTCAACCCCATGGATTCGGGTAATCTGGGTACTATCCTCCGAACAGGTCTCGGCTTTGGTATTACCAATATAGGCATTATCCGACCTGCCGTTGATATCTTTGATCCTAAAACCATTCGGGCCTCTATGGGAGCACTCTTTGGCATTAATTTCTCTTACTTTGAAGATTTTGAGGTCTATCAAAAGCTTTACCCTGAACAGGACATTTATCCTTTTATGCTTCATGCAAAACGAAGCCTGCAAGACATTGACCCCTATATAAAGGAACCCTTCTCCCTTGTTTTTGGAAATGAGTCCAGCGGTCTTCCTTCCGAGTTTGCAGAGGTGGGCACCAGTGTGGTCATTCCCCACTCCCCTTCAATTGACTCCCTGAACCTTTCGATGGCAGTAGGCATTGCTTGCTATGCCTTTACTAAGAAGGATTTTGGGGTGTAGCTATAAGGAATAGAGCGCGTAGTCTCGCAACGCACAACAAACCTTAGCCTATAAAAGAGAAAAGACTTATACCTAAACAAGATACAAGTCTTAATAGCGTTATCCTAACATTTCATTTTGTCGATCTTTATTAAACTTTTTCAAATACGCTTTTTGGCTTTTTGCATACTGGACACGTATAGCTTTCAGGGAGCTCTTCAAAAGGTGTTTCTCCGTCATATACATAGCCGCATACCGAACAGCGGTATTTCCCCTCCTCATTCTGATGATGAGCAGCATTATATGAAGGGGCCTCCTTGGGTGTCGTGCCTTTTTTGTGTGTCCGATAGTAATCATAGGTCAAAGGATTCTCTTGACTGATGCTTTGCGCATCCAAAACATCCGCCATAAAAATGGTATGGGTTAAGGCGTCTGCCGTTTCATACACCTTGCATGATAACATGGCCACCGTCTCCTGACCAAGAACGGGGTTGCCATTCATATCCCGCGTGTATGGAAAATTCTCAAATTTATCTGTTTTTTTACCACTGTTAAAGCCAAAGAGCGCAATAGTGTTCATGGATGCTGATTGGGCCAACACAGATACAGAGAAAGTCTTTGATGCCATGATCATATCGTGAGTCAAGCTCTGCTTAGAAACAACGACCACACATTTAACTGGCTCGGCTGTAATTTGCATAACCGTATTAATAATACAACCATTAACCTTTTCTTCGTTCGCAGCGCCTAGTACATAAAGACCATATGATACGCTAAAAAGTGCATTTAGATCCATTCTAAATTCCCCCATCAATTTTTCATTTAACGATTCATTTTTCCAAAGCTCTCGCACTTCCAATTATACCAGTAAATATTGCCACTGCTAGTCTTTTTGTTGCGATTTAAATATTTTTAGTTCCTTTGCATGAAAGAAGGTCTCACATAAAATTTTATAGTTTTCTACCGATCAACCACTATCTATTACTTAAAGACTTGATCATATATATCTAACGACGGATTATAAGATGGATTTATAATGACTGAGGACGGGGCAATAGCTTTATATAAACTATAACCACCATAAACAAATTGAGCAACATCAGTGCAAGCATTTGTAGAATTATAATATTCTGGATACGTGACATTATTCTTTATAGCATTGTTGACAGTATTAGTAGCTTGATTAAAATTGATCCTTATGGAACTGGCAGTCTCATGCAAACCTATTAGGTCCGCCAACCCAGCTAATGGGTCATAAAAGTATTCGTAAACAGTCGGTAATCTTCAAACACATCACCCTAGTGGTCTGTAAGGGTTTATACAACTCTAAGACCATCATAATGGTAGTACATCAGTCCGCCGGTTTCTTTAAGCTCTGAGTCACGGTTATTTAATTTAATTCAGGGACAAGATACCTGTCCCCTTGTCCCTCATTCAGATTTATAATTTATGGATGTTGCTTAATCAGTGCATATTTATCTACTAACTTTTTACTCTTATAATTTGCTTTCCTCTCATCAAAAGGTAAATCATTTAACCATTGAATATAATGAATAATTTCATGAGCTATAGAATTCAAATAGGCAGCTAATGCTCTATCCCTACCCCATTCTTTTTCTAATTCACAGAAATCACCAGTTGCTATTTTTATATAGGGTTCTACATTTTTATCATATGGAGCAAAAAATGTAGCAGAAACAAACTCTCCAGCTAAGTTTCTTAATCTATAGTCTTTTTTTAAGTATATTACAATTCTAACTGGAAAATATATGTTTTTTCTTAACCACTTACAAAAGTCTAAACAGGCTCTTCTTACTTCAGGGTCTACTCCTTTTAAACTTCTTAATCTTAATCCATTCCTTTTCACATTCATACAATCACCTAGTACTCTCTATGATCTCTTCCAGGAGTATGTTTATTCATAGGTCTATTTGGATTCTTATTAGGGTTGGGATTCCAATTATCCTTTCTCTTTTTTTCATTTACTTCTCGTCCTTGTTTTTTTCTTCCCTCTTTTCCAATCGGACCTTCTCTTGCCTCTAAAATTGCACCTAAATCATTTTCATTAAATTCGTATTTCACTCTAGGGATCGGTATAAAAAGTGCAATAGTTGTAATAATTGCAGTATCTAAAAAAGTTGATAAATTGGGGCTCGGTATAATATTGGGTTTTAGTGCTATTGACGTACTTAATCCCACTGCAATTACTACATTACTGTTTTCTTTTAATGGATTTGCTAAAAGGTTATTTTTACCTATCTCTTGATTTAATTTACTTTCAGCAGCCCGGAAATCGCCAAAACCAGCAGAATTACCACTCTTAGATGGGCTGGAACTTAAAGCAGCCTTTACTAATGTTTCTACACCATTTTTCAGTGTATTTCCTACTGATTTTATCACATTTGTTATGGGTTTAATAGAATTTATAACGGAGGTCACTGCACTTTTAACTTGGGGTACTATAGTATTTGCCTTTGTGTTGCTTATACTCTCCTTGATAATTGGTACCTGCGGCTTCTTAATAGCAGAAGTTTTGCTTTCTGTTTTGGAAAGCAACACATCTGTACCTGTTGATTGAGTAACACTGCTAGAAGAGACAGTCTTCGTACTTATAATTTTGCTATAAGCTTGGGTTTGCGGCAGAGGTCCATATTCATTAAGCTCATCTTTGTGTTCATTATACCACTCTTGTGGAGTAAAGGGCATAAAATCTACACCCGAAATTTCATCTGTTTGGGTGTATGTTTTTTTGTATATATAAGAGTCTAAAACTTCTTCAGTAATATCACCTTGATTGTCAACATATTTGGCTTTCTTATACCAAACATCATATTCCCAATGTTCACTTACACTTTTGTTCCAGTAAGTGTACCATCCATCTGAGCCTTTTTCCTTATTACTACTATTTAAAACTGGGCTATCTTGCCAATAACGAGACTTTGAATAGAGCCGGTATGTATAGCCAGTGCCATAATCATCAGTTTCGGACCAGTAATCCCTCATATCCGACTCAGCATAACCCAGCGGGTCCCACCTGTTGACAGGGTTATTGCCTACATAGGCGTACCTGTTTTGAGTGTATGGATGTAATAGATCACCATAATAAGAGTCTTCGGTGGTGAAGCGTCCTACATTGGGTGAATACCATCTGGAGTGCATGTCTACAAGGCCTGCCTTGGGGTCATATTGCTGGCCTGTATAACCGAAAGTGTTATAGGGTGCGGTTATTCCTGTATAGATGTTTCCGAATACGTCATAGCGGTAATCTTCAATTACATCACCATGGCGGTCTGTCAGGGTTGATACATTTCTTAGACCGTCATAATGGTAGTACATCAGCCCACCGGTTGTTTTAAGATCAGGCCCGCGGCCATCAAGACCATGATTGCCAAACATCTTCTTGGATACGATGCTATTGTTAGCGTAATAGTACTCTCCCAATGGGGATCCATTACCGGTATATTCATTTAGAACATTGACACCAAAGCCATCGTAAAGATACCTTGTTATATCTGTTTCAATCTTTAAAGGCTTATTGGGCTTATTGTTATTACTGCTACCATTACTGTTGCCATTTCCATTACTATTGTCTTTGTCATTACCATTATCTTTATTTTTCCCGTTACCATTTCCGTTACCGTTTGTTGTTCCACTTCCATTTTTAATGCTGTTTCCGCCATTGCCGTTTGACTTGGATTCCTTAAGCTGTCCTGGAGGAATAAAGCTAAAGTTTCCATTTCCAGAGCTATTCCCGGAGTTCTCCTTATAGTATGCTTCGGTACGGCTTATCTTTCGGCCAAAGGCATCATATTCATAGGCCACATATGAACCATCGCCATATTCTACTCTTTCGAGCATTCCCGACGGTGTATAGCCATAAAGAACGTCATAAGTACCGCTAGTTGTTTTTATCAGATTACCGTCTGCGTCATAACTATATTGCTTCTGTCCGTCACTCAAGAGTCTATTGGCATCATCATATGTATAGTTAATGGATCCATAATCCGTTGTCATGCTTGTCCTGTTTCCTACCGCATCGTAGGTATAGGCAGCTTCTGACGTTGGATCCATAAGATAATCCGGCTGTTCCTGATACTTGATGTAGCCAGCTTCCATATCCTCTAAAGTAACTTCAATTTCCCAGGGCTTTGGCTTCTTCTCTTTTTTGATTTTTTCATTAACATTCTTTACCTTGTCAGGATCATTACCTTTGCCATTATTCTGTTTTTCTTTATTGTTTTTGTCTTTTCCATTCCCATTGTTTTCGTTACCATTGTTGCTATCTTCTTTTTGATTGCCTTTGCTATTTCCGTTGCTGCCATTGTTGTTTTCATTGCCCTTACTATTGCTATTCCCGTTATCATTACCGTTATTGCCATTACCGTTATTCCCATTGCTATTGTCACTGTTTCCATTACTATTGCCATTGCCATTGTTCCCGCTATTCCCGTTATTTCCGCCACCTTTATCTTCATCTTTCTCTTTACTATTGCCATTGCCTTTATCATTGCCATTTCCGTTGGCTGCAAAGGTGATGACCTCTTTCACAGCATTGTAGAAAACAGACAGGTAATTCTTTGCGGAGCTGCTTGAGCTTTTACCATTGGATTTCTCTTTTTCTTCCTTTTGTTTTTCCTCATCCTGCTTTTCTTGCTCTTCTTCACCTTGTTCCGGTTCGCTTATATCGGGAGAATCATTTATTGGTGCACCCTGCTCAATCGGACTTAGTCTTTCAGGCAGAACCAGTTCCTTATCTCGTATGCTATTAATCTTTTCAATGGGATACTCCACATGGATAATACGGTTCAAATCATCGTATTCAAAGACTGTTACAGCCCCATCCTCTTCTATTTGCCGTACTTTATTGCCTGCCTCATCATATTCATAGGTATAGGAAGAAATAATACCAGCCGGCCCGTTATTTACGATGCTCTCAAGGTTACCGTCGCTATCGTAGGTTGTTACAACAGTTGTTTTATTAGGGAGCTTTCTTAGAATTTCCCTACCCAACTCATCATACTCAAAGGATGTTACATTTCCATCTGGATCGGTCATAGTCTTTACTTGGTTATTTTCGTTATAGGTATAGGAGATAATCCTTCCTTCTGGGTCTGTTATACTTGTTCTGTTCCCTAATGCATCATAAGTAAATGAGGACGTTTTTTCTATCATTCCATCGGTTTGTGATATCAGTCTGCCAAGAGAATCATAGGTATAGGTCAGGTTTGAATCCTTGGAGGAAGCTTTGGTAACTTGCCCAAGAAGGTCAAATTCATAGTTTATACTTTCACCATTTTCATAGCGAATTTGAGTTAACTCATCTCTCTTACTATAGCTGTAGCTTGTGGCCTGTTCTTTGGCATTGATCTCCTTTGTCAGCCTATTAGATAAATCATATTCATAAATCTTTGATTGGCCTGTGGCATTGGTTTCACCGACAAGGTTCCCATTAAGATCGTACTGATATTTTGTTGAGTTACCATTGGCATCAATATTCTCTATAAGATTGCCAGATTGATCATAATTGTAACGGGTAGTATTACCCAGAGCGTCTGTCACTTGGGTTAATTGCCCAACCGCATCATAATTGTAAGAGGTTTGTCTGCCGATAGGATCAATAACATTTGTAACATTCCCTATAGCATCATACTGATAGTTACTGGTAAAGCCATTTGGAGTACTTTCAGAAACCAGTCTGTCAAGTTCATCGTATTCGTATCCCCATGCTTGCCCAGTAGCATCCGTATAGGAAACCAGGCTTCCAACGCTGCTATAGGAGAAAGTGCTTTTCTGACCTAAGGGATCAGTTATTTCAGTGAGACGTCCTAAAAGGTCATAAGTTCTGTTGGTAACCCTTCCTAATGGGTCCTTGACGCTGATGGGATTGGACTCTTCATCATAGGTGGTCTCATATACATTACCTTGGGCATCTGTTATATGGGTCAACCTGCTGAGGACGTCATAGGTGTAGGTTGTCACACTTCCTAATGGATTAGTTTCCTTTATAAGTCGACCAGCTCCGTCATATTCATAGGTAGAAATCGCTCCAAGGGGATCGTTAACAGAAGTCAGTCTGTTTACCGCATCATAGGCATAGATGGTTTTAGCGCCGTATGAATCCGTGGTTTCCTTAACGTTTCCTAAAAGATCATAAGTATAGGACAAGCTCCCACCTCTGGGATCGGTCAGCCGGGTAAGCTCCCCTCTTGGTGAATAGGAATAGGATGTTTTTGCTCCACGGGGATCCGTAACCTCTGAGAGTAAGCCAAGGGGATTATAGTCATACTGATAGCTTCGTCCCAGGGCATCTTTTTCATCCTTGACACGTCCCAAGGCATCATACAAAAAGCTACGTACATTTCCGGCTTCATCAGTTACAGAAGAAACATTTCCTGTACTATCGTAGGCATATGTTATTTTTCCTTCTGCGGCATTAATAATGTCTTGAAGACGTCCAGCCTGATCATAGGTATACTGTGTCATCCTTCCAAGAGGATCCATTTCTGCCGTAAGTCTTCCTGCCAGATCATACTGATAAGTGCTCTTTTCTCCATCGGCTGTTGTTTGAGAGATGATATTGCCAATAGCGTCATAAATGTATTCAGTGACGGCACCCCTTCTGTCAGTCTGGCTAATCAACCTGCTTAATTGATCATAGGAATAGCTGGTTATGTTTCCATAAGGATCTTTCACTGATACAGGCTGCCCAACCTTGTTATATTCAATTGTCTGAGTATTTCCGAGAGGGTCATTTTCTTTAACGACATTGCCTATTGCATCGTATTCATAGGAATAGGCTGCACCTGTAGGATCAGTAACACGTGCTAAGCGGCCAACCTTATCATAATAGTAGGAAGTAACTGCACCAAGGGCATTGGTTACGCTGGATAAATTGCCATTTAGATTATAGGCATAGACTGTTTTTGCACCGACAGCGTCGGTTAAGGAAAGTAAATTCCCCTCTGCATCATAGTCATAGCTTGTTTTATTTCCTAAGGGATCAATAGCTGCTACAGGCAGACTTAGACTGTTATACTGGTATTGCGTTACATTACCCAGAGGATCTTTTGACTCAACCATCCTGCCAAGCTTGTCATATTCCATGGTTGAAACTGCACCATCAGGAGTTTTTACACTTTTCACCTGTCCCATGGCATCATATTCGTATTCAATAGCTTGGCCTAAGGGATTAGTGACTGACAGGACCTTTCCAGATGGGCTGTATGCATAAGTAGTTGTTCTTCCTGTTGGGTCAATTGAAGCCACCAAATTTCCGGATATATCATACTGCATTTCGGTCACGGCACCATTGGGGCCTTTACTTTTTGTCAGTTGACCCATCACATCGTAGATTAATTCGGTTGCATTTCCAAGAGCATCTGTAACCTTTGTAATACGGTTTAAATTATCATACTCATAATAGGTCTTTCCTCCCTGGGGGTCGATAACAGCCTTTACTCTGTCAAGCTGGTCGTATTCCCATTGGGTTGTATTTCCTAGAGCATCAATAGCATGTGTTCTTCTTCCTAAGCTGTCATATTCGATTTTGGATGTGTGTCCAAGAGCATCAATAATGCTTACTAAACGATTGCTTTCATCATATCGATAGAACTGAACCGAACCATCAGGCAGAGTAATCTTAGCAAGATTGTCATTGATATCAAAGAACTTCTCTGTTATTTTTCCAGTTTTACCTGTGTACTTAATAGTTCGGTCATAGTCGTCATATTCATATTTTTCACTGCTTCCATTGGCATCAATAAGTTCGATGAGCCTGCCAGCAGCATCGTAAACATACTCTGTTATATTATTTTCAGCATCTTTAATTGTTTTCGTTCTACCTAATGGATCATAGGTGTATTCAGTAATTCCCCCATTAGGTGCGATAACTTTAATGAGTTGCGAGCGAAGATTGTACTCATAATATACTGTTCTTCCGTCAGGGTCTGTCATCGACTCCATATTTCCATCGGGATAATAAGTAATAACTGTTTTTTCGTTATTTCTGCCTGTTATGGATGTAATCTGATTATTGCTATCATATTCAGCCTTGCTCTCTTTACCATCAGGATAAATGCAAGTTATGGGTCTCCCCGAGGTGTTATAGACATAGCTGTAGGTGGTTCCATCCGGAAGGGTTTCATTTATTAATTGCCCTGCTGTATTATACTCATAGGATGTGGTATTTCCAAGTGCGTCAGTCTTTGACGATAGCGTCAATTTACTGTAGGGAAAAGAAGAATAGACTAATCCTGATTATATGTGTTGCCGTTTTGTACTAAATTAGCCTAACATACGCTTGACCGGGAATGAAAAGATTTCTGTGTATGAGTGATTTTTGATACTCTCTGGTAAACAGGATTAGCTTATGTAAACCCAAAAATTAAGACATACTTCGTAAGAGATTATTCCCCGAAATATAGTTTTTATGCTTCAGTGTGCATATTTTTGTCAATAATCATTCATAATGGACGGACTATACCTTCGAATTTTGGTGCCAAAATGTATTGAAGGTCTAGCCCGTCCGGCAATGAGGACGAGCCCTTTGAGGGCGGTGGGGGTGGCTCTATAAGTAACTTAAAAGCCTATCCTCATACATAATCATTATTTGACTTAGAACCTGATCCCAATTCCGATATCGCTGCGTCCACTTCTTTATGACATTCTTTGTTGCCAAGTAAAGCATTTTTTCAAGGGAAGCATCTGATGGAAATACTGATTTGGTCTTTGTAACCTTCCTAAATTGCCGATTTACACCCTCAATAATATTGGTAGTATAAATGATTTTTCTAATCTCATTGGGATATTTGTAAAAGGGACTTAATACATCCCAATTGTTTTCCCAACTCCTAAATGCATAGGGGTACTGTTTACCCCATTTTGATTTTAGATCAATCAGATTCTCCATACCAGATTCTTCACTCGGAGCTGAATAGACAGCCTTAAAATCCTTGGAGAAGGCCTTCAAATCCTTGTATGATACATACTTAAAAGAATTACGCAGTTGATGTATGACGCATCTCTGTATCTCAGACTTAGGGAAAGCTGC
>JAEYPI010000225.1 GCA_023410885.1 Bacillota bacterium | reverse complement strand
TCATTTTGCATGATGTTTTCGTACACTGTTCAATTTTCAATGTCCAGTTTGCCATCTCTGGCTTTCTGTCTCGCTCTTACGCTTTCGCTTGTCAGCGGCGACAGCTTTTATATCTTACCACCGTCTCGATTCATTGTCAAGCGCTTTTTTTCAACATTTTTTGTCTCATTTTTCGCACTTGTTGTATCCTCAAGGCCGGGTGTTTAGTTTACCACGATTGCGATTTACTGTCAAGCTCTTTTTCATCCTTCTTTCGTTTGTCCAAGCGCTTTTCGCTCTCGCAACTGCGGCTTATTTATATTACAACAGGGTAAGCTTCATTGTCAACACTTTATCTGAATTTTTTTTATTCTAATTGCATATGTGGTCCATCATCTAAATATAACTTCTAACTTAAGCATTTATAAATCAAGTAAAACTAATAAACACAAAGCGCTAAACATATATTCCATTGGCCATGGGCCTTATTCTTTTGTCTTCAATATAACATAGGATGATCCCTCTATCGTCTTCTCTGTCAATTTAAGCTCGACATTATTAATAGGATAATTATCTTTTAAAGCCTCCTCAGCCAAAGCCCCATATTCAACGATTCTATCCCAACCCTTTACACTGGTGATGACATTGGCACTAATCACCTCTGAGATCTTTGAAAGCTTGCTAAGGTTTTTTAAAGTGACATGCTGTGTAATGAAAGCCTTTATAAAACGACTCTGATTCTCTTTTCTGAACAAATCCCCGTAGTTATGAAATACGCCGTTTTCATCATACCCTTGTCGGAATCGGACATAGCCTTCGGCTTCCTTCCCGTCTAGTGGCTGGGTGCCCTTTTCTAAATAGACCTCAAAATCTTGAGTGGGGTCCTTGTAATCCATTAAGACAGGGACATAAACAGTGACCTTTCCGAAGTAATCGACAATATTTCTAAAGCCGTTGACTTTCACATAGGCATAATCATCGACGTGGATTTCAAAAACTTCTTCTATAATATCGGCGATAAAATCAACATAGGGCTTTTTAAACCGACCTGAGTCGCCTTTATATTCTATAGCATTACCAATTGAAGGAGCTGCATTAATCCGGTGAAATCCCTTTTCCTTAAGATATGAGGGCTTCTTTTCAGCCAAAGCATCTAAAACATACTCACTATAATCAATGTAGATATCCCGAGGTAAGCTGATAATCTGCATTTTCTTAGATATTTTATCTATATTAAGAATCATGATGGTATCAAAGTTAAAGCCCGTTGGCTCAGTACCCAGCAGCATGATGTTGGTGCTATTGGGATTCACAAGGGTTTCAAAATATTTCTGTTTATTCGTAAGAAGAATGGGCTCTTCGGTATCTGAATCTTCGTTGGGCACTATACCCTCCTCGAAAGGATCACTACTGGGCGTCGGTGTAACAATGGGGTTCTCCGCTTCCGGATCGGAACCTGTTGATAAATTCTGAAACGCCATCATGCTAAAAAAAATAGTGAGTATGGACGCAAAAAAAGCCATCAGTATTCTTGCCCGTTTTTTTATAATGATATGAATCACCCCTAAAACTAAGATTATTATGACCCTATATTTCTTTAGGATATCACTTTTTTAAACATATTAACACACCATGAATTGTTAACTTTGTGTGACGGAATTATCCAAAGTAGAGGTGTGTTCATGGAACGCACCACAAGACTCGACCCGTATAAAGAGGTGTGTTCATGGAACGCACCACAAGACTCGACCCGTATAAAGAGGTGTGTTCATGGAACGCACCACAAGACTCACCCGCATAAAAGAGGCCGGAAAGTCAAAGACCTTCCGGCCTCAAGGCCTTATCAGCGATTTTTCAGAGTTTCAAGCCGCTCCATGATCTTTTGATACATTTCAGTATATTTCTTGAGCTTCTCCTTCTCTGATTCAATAACGGAAGGAGGTGCTTTTGCGACAAAACCCTCATTATCAAGTTTATTATTGACCCGATCCAGCTCCATCTGCAGGTTGGCCTTTTCCTTTTCCAACCGCTCGATCTCCTTACCCATATCAATGAGATCTTCAAGCGGCAAGAAAATCTCCGCGCCATTGACCACAACTGCAACCGCATCATGAGAAATACCCGCTTTATCCCTTTGAACAAGCACCTCGGAGATAGAGGCTAAACGACTAAAGGTGGAGGCCTCACCTTGGAGGACATTGATAATGGTTTCATCCTGAGTAACAAAGATGGCCTTTGCCTTCCTATTGGCCGGTACATTCATCTCAGCACGGATATTGCGTATTCCTCTTATGGCCTCCATCACAAAGCCCATCATTTTTTCTTCTTCGGGATAAAGCACATCATCGGTATACTTTGGCCAGCAAGAAATCATAATGCTCTCATCATCTGTTTTTAAATGGCTGTAGATCTCCTCGGTTATAAAGGGCATGAACGGATGAAGCAGCTTCATGGCATTGGTCAGTACCTTATTGAGAACAAAAAGACCTTCCAAACGGCCCTTGGCCTCCCGATCATAGAGTCTTGGCTTAACGAGCTCTATATACCAGTCACAGAACTCAACCCAAATAAACTCATAGATTTTTTGCAAGCCAATACCCAGCTCAAATTTCTCAAGGTTTTCAGTAACCTCCCGTGCTATGGTATTGATTCTGCTCATGATCCATTTATCCGCTACGGTAAAACGCTCTTTATCTACTTTACTGAAGTCAATGTCCTCGTCAAAGTTCATCATGACAAAGCGGAAGGCATTCCAGATCTTATTGGCAAAGTTACGGCTGGCTTCCAGCTTCTCCTCTGAAAAGCGCATGTCGTTTCCGGGCGAGGTGCCAATAGTTAGTGCATAGCGAAGGGCATCAGTGCCGTATTTTTCAATCACATCAAGAGGATCAATGCCGTTACCCAACGATTTTGACATTTTCCTGCCCTGAGCATCGCGCACAAGACCGTGAATAAGCACGTGCTTGAACGGTTCCTTGCCCATTTGCTCCAAGCCTGAGAAAATCATACGTGCAACCCAGAAGAAGATGATATCATATCCTGTAACTAAAACACTGGTCGGATAAAAGTATTTTAAATCCTCAGTCTCATCAGGCCAACCCAAGGTTGAGAAGGGCCACAGAGCTGACGAGAACCACGTATCCAGTACGTCCTCATCCTGTTTCATATTCTTGGAGTGGCATTTGGGACAGGTATCAGGCGAAGTTCTGGACACCACCATCTCCCCACAGTCTGAGCAGTAATAAGCAGGGATACGATGACCCCACCAAAGCTGACGGGAGATACACCAGTCCTGGATATTCTCCATCCAGTTAAAATAGATTTTGGAGAAGCGCTCGGGTACAAATTTAACAGTGCCATTGCGAACAGCCTCAATGGCAGGCTCCGCTAAGGGCTTCATATCGACAAACCATTGGAAGGACACTCTTGGCTCAATGGTGGTATCGCAGCGGTAGCAGGAACCCACATTGTGCTTGTGAGGCTTTACCTGGACCAGGAGACCAAGCTCTTCAAGGTCCTTTACTACCTGCTTACGTGCGTCATAGCGTCCAAGGCCAGCGTATTTGCCGCCATTCTTATTGATGGTGGCATCCTCGTTCATCACATTGATCATCTCAAGATTATGGCGCAGACCTACCTCAAAGTCGTTGGGGTCATGGGCCGGTGTAATCTTGACGACACCGGTTCCAAAATCCCGCTCCACATAGGTATCAGCAATAACCGGAATTTCGCGGTCCATAAGGGGCAGAATTACTGTTTTCCCAATTAAGTGCTGATAGCGCTCATCCTCGGGGTGAACTGCAACTGCTGTATCGCCCAATAAAGTCTCGGGACGGGTTGTTGCAATCTCAACATATTCATCGGAACCCTTGACAGGGTAACGAATATGCCAGAAGCTGCCATCCTTCTCCTCATATTCAACCTCGGCATCAGAAATAGTGGTTCCACATTTAGGACACCAGTTAATTATTCTTTCTCCTCTATAGATAAGTCCTTTTTCATATAACCGTACAAAAACCTCTAAAACGGCTTTAGAAAGGCCCTCATCCATGGTAAAGCGTTCACGCCTCCAGTCACAGGAGCTGCCCAGCTTTTTAAGCTGCTCAACAATCCTCCCGCCATACTGCTCTTTCCATTCCCATGCACGCTCCAAGAAGCCGTCACGGCCAATATCATCCTTTGTAATACCTTCCTGGGCCATCTTTTCAACGATTTTAACCTCGGTAGCAATACTGGCGTGGTCAGTACCCGGAAGCCAGAGGGCACTATAACCCTGCATACGCTTCATACGAATCAGAATATCCTGCATGGTATTATCAAGGGCATGGCCCATATGAAGCTGCCCTGTGATATTCGGAGGTGGAATCACAATGGTGAAAGGCTCTTTATCAGGGTCTGCGACGGCATGGAAATAATCCTTCTCCATCCAGTTATGATAAAGCTTTTCTTCGACCTTTTGAGGGTCATAGGTCTTTTCAATTTCCTTCATACTCATAATCAATCCTTTCTATGTTGTCGAGGACATCCGATCTTGAAGTCTGCCCTACGCCTATTTCTGAATGTGATAGTAAGCTACGGCTTAGCGGTATGCCACAAATATCAAAAGTACACCCGGAAGCATAATCAGAAGTCCTACTACCTTGACCCTCGCAATAGCCTTGGTCAGTTTATAGGCTTCAAGCTCGTCACCGGCAAGCTCTGCTGCCTCCTCCACCTTTACCTTTTGTGCGAGATCCAAACGTTTGACAATGAGTTTAGCCCCGTAATTGATAAAAGCTCCGACTATAATTAGAATAAAGGCCACAATTTTTAAACCCATCCTATTGTTCTCCTTTCGCGTCCTCACAAAACAACAAAAAAGCCTTCATCCAAATTGCTTTGGACGAAAGCTTCACTTCCGCGGTACCACCAAAATTCCCATCCGGGCGACTCAAAAGAAAATAACGGTTCTTTACCGGTACAGCCTACTCTTCCTTCAGCCATACATGCTCCGGAGCGACCTTCAGCAAAAACAGTCCCTGAAGATGCTTTCAGCCTACCGGCATCTTCTCTCTAAAAGGCTTTTCTGCCTACTCCTCTCCATCCCTGCAAAAGAGTGTATATTCTTGATATTAGAATATGAATACCTAAATGTCAAGGTGTTCTAATGAAAAATGAACCGCAGAATCATGACAGTTTGGTTACTTTAAAGGTTCTCGTTTTTCAGTGCATCAATAATATTCTCTTTTTTTATCTTAGCGCTCCCATAGAGCATGGTTGAGCCTACAAGCAGGAATACTGCGGCTATGGCGATGAAAACACTTGTCCATGGAATGGTAAAGGCAACATCGAAGACATCTTTAAGAGCCTTGTAAATCAGGACTATTACTGCAAAACTAATGGGTAATCCATAGAATAAAGCCTTTATACCATAGAATAAGCTCTCATACCTTATCATCCGGTCAAATGCCCCCGGTGTCATACCCACTGACTGCAGCATGGCAAATTCGCGCTTTCGCAGGGCTATACTAGTGGATATGGTATTAAAAATATTAGCCGCACAGATAGCCGTAATCAGTGCCACAAAGCCATATAAGAATACATTCATAAAAGCAAAAACCCGATCTATCTGTGATCTTTCCAATTTAGGATCATAGATGTTGACACTGGCAATTGAAGTCTGATTTTGGTACTCTTTTATGCTTTCTGTCAGGGCCTTGGTGCGGGAGGTCTTGATGTCCATCTCCACATACGTATGGACAGCCCCTCCGGGCAGCTTCTCCTGTATACCGGCAAAAGCTTCCTCTGATACAATCATTGTGGCTTGCAACGGATTCATCATGACTGTTTCACCTAAAGGCGTCCTTTCTGCAAGGGCCCCTATCTCCAGTTCAGTACTATCTTCAGAACCATTGCCTGACAAAACGAGCTTCAACTTTTCTCCTTCATTAAAATTGAAGTGTTTCAACCGCTTATATTGATTATCAGATGTTTTTGTAGTAATGGTGTTAATGAGTATGCCTCTGGGATTTTCAGCATCCTTGAAAAGGGCGGCATCCACTCCTATTTCCTTTGCGTATCGTATAAAAGAAGCTTCATCAATAGATATAATACTAAAATAGATGTGATAAGCTTTTGAAGGCTCCCGACTTGAATTGGATTCAATGATTGATTTGAGTTCATCGGCCATTAAGCTGCTTTCTACATCCAGTCTGGCATCCATTGTTTCCTGAATGACAGCTTCATCAACATCCTTCATCTCCTTAATGGCATAATAGAAATCCTTTTTCTCCTGGTTGGTAGCCGAGGACACCACAGAAACCTTTAGGTCGTAAGGAACGCTGTTGGCAATGATCTCGGACGACCTATGGGTCAGGTGGGAGAAAGAGGAGGCCGACATAAATAGAACGATGCTGATGACCAACGAGAAACCGGTAGCCTTATACCTGCGGCTGTTACGTTTTAAGTTTTTTAGGCCCAGCTCGGCTTCAAAGCCAAAAAAGAAGCGTGCCAGCCTGGAGGTTCTGACTGTTTTTCCCTTGAGCCTGACATCCTGGGACTGGCGTATGGCCTCTATGGGTGAAATCTTGGCTGCCCTTTTAGCAGGAATATACGCTGATATAAAAATCGTAATAGCTGAAATCAATACCGCAATTAAAATAATAGCCGGAGAGGTTACCAGCGTCAGCTTGCCTATTTGATTTGCAAAACCTTCAATTAAGGGTTGCACAAACATAAATGTAACACTCATTCCTAATGTTCCAAAAAAGATGCCCACGGGAATACCAACGACACCTACAATAAACCCCTCAAATAAAACCGAGTGACTTTTTTGCTTCTTTGTCGCCCCCACACTGGCCAGCATACCAAGATGACGGCTTCTCTCTGAGATTGAGATAGCAAAAGAGTTATAGATCAGTGCAACGGACCCTATTATGATAAGGACAATGACAATGGCTCCAAGGGTGTAAAGCAGTGTTAATAAATTATCTCCCACTAAGCCATAGAGACGCAGCAGCTCTGTATTATATTTTACATTATCTTCGGGGACACCCAGGCTTTGAGCAAGCTGATTGGCCTGTTGATTGGCTTTTTTATTAATGCTTTTCCATATAACCGAGATATCCACCTTTTCTTCGGGTGATAGTGCATTCCTGTCCAAATGAGTGATGACCGTGTAGCCCGGAGCCCAGTAGTATTCAAAGGCAGGCCTGCTTATAATGCCAGTCACCGTGTATTCTTTAGCGTATTCAGAGGTAAGGCTTTCCTCGCTCCCGTTCTCATTAGGCCTTGTTAAACTATAATCCTGTCCGATCTTGATACTTTGGTCACCGATCTTTAGGTAACGCTGTCCAATATCTAATCGAATAATGTCCCCGATATCGAATTTTACACCGCCGTTTTCTTCAATATGGGAGGATATTACAATTTCGTCCGAGTTTTGAGGGAAGCGGCCCTCTAACAGTTCGATATTAAGCGTTTCAACAGACTGATCATCTACTGATTGAATAAAAAGATAGGGCTTGCCCTCATTTTTTGAGCCCTCGAGCCGGGCATAACCAATATCCCTGCTGATGGCCACCGCTTTTGTATTTTTATGCTGAACCACGGATTCAATATCTTTAGCAGACATGTTATAGCGCACATGCCAATTCCCGGTCTGCTCCATGGTGCTTTTCTGCAGCATGCTGAGGAAAGAGCTCGTAAAGGTGGGTACAGCCGTTATCATTGCGGCCGACAATATAACGCCGATGATGGTAACAATAGTGCGTTTTTTATTCAGTTTAAGGTGACGAATGGTCAAAGCATGGATAATATTCATTTTCGTATCACCTCATCTTTAGCGATACGCCCATCTTCAATGGATATGATGCGATCCGCCTGCAAGGCAATACGTTCATCATGGGTGATGATTATCAAGGTCTGATTATATTTTTTATTGGATAGCTTCAAAAGCCCAATAATTTCAGCACTGTTCTTTGAATCAAGGTTTCCCGTAGGCTCATCGGCAAGCATGAGGGCCGGGTTATTAATTAATGCTCTTCCAATGGAAGCGCGCTGCTGCTGTCCGCCTGACAGCTGATTGGGTAGATGGTTCAGCCTATCCCCCAACCCAAGGGTGGTAATGATCTCATCAAGCTGTTCCTTGTCAATATCACGCCTGTCCAGCAGCAAAGGGAGGGTTATATTCTCCTTTACGGTCAAAACAGGTATCAGGTTGTAAAACTGATAAATAAGACCTATTTGCCGCCTTCTGAAAATGGCAAGCTTGGTTTCGTCCAGTGCATACACATCGGTATTTTCAATATAAACCTTACCACTTGTAGGGTTATCAACCCCGCCCAGGATATGCAAAAGTGTTGATTTCCCCGATCCCGAGGGTCCAATGATAGCAACAAACTCACCCTTGTTCACCGAGAAGCTCACATCGTCAAGGGCTTTGGTAGCAGTTTCTCCCTTGCCATATATTTTAGACAGATGCTCCACTCTTAAAATTTCCATATCTCCACTCCTTTTAGTCGATACCCTGAGTATATCTGTCTATTATGACGCTATGGTGACTTTTTGGGTGACTGTTTTGTCACACAATACTTTTGTAGATCTTTATGGTAAATTGCGTGCCCTTTTTTTGCTCACTGGAAACCTCAAGAACACCGCCTTGATTCTCAATAATTCGCTTGGCCATGGCCAGACCAATGCCTATACTATCTTGGTGGGCATTCTTGCCTCTGTAGAAGCGGTCGAAAATATGGGGAAGGTCTTCCCTAGCAATCCCCTCTCCTTCATCCACAACGTCGATGCGTGTATAAACAGAGCTTTCGCTGTAATGAATACCGATTTTCCCACCATCGGGTGTATGCTCTATACTATTTTTTACGATATTAGCAAGCGCTTCAGACGCCCAGTTAAAGTCACCAAGAAACTGAGTTTGCGCATCACCACTGATTTCTAAAGTTTGTTCTTTAATTTCCATAGGTATGAGCAAATGCTCTGTGGCCTTTCTGACCAATTCTTTGACCAAGACCCTTTCCTTTTTGAATACAAGGGTACCCGCATCAATTTTTGACAGCTTTAACAGTGACGAAACAAGCCATTGCAGCCTTTCAAGCTGTGACCGAATATTGTTTGTGAATTCTATCCGCTTGTCCTGTGGTAAGCTCTCATCGCTGATTAGGTCGGTCATGACAAAGATAGAGGTTATGGGGGTTTTGAGTTGATGGGAGATGTCGGATAAGGTGTCGGCAAGGAAGGACTTGTCTTTTTTAAGCAACGCCGCTTGTTCATATAGTGTAACAGTCACTTTATAGATTTCGCTCTTAAGTATGCTGAGCTCCCCTTCATCATTATCGCGTATATCAAGGGAAAAATCCCCGCCTGCAATGCGTTTAAGATAGTTGGAGAGTTTGTCTAAATGCCGATACCGCCATTTCGTAAAAAAGAAAGAGGTCAGGAGCATAAAGCCCAGCATGGCGCAGGCGATTAAGCCGGAAAGGGGATCAATCAAAGTGCAGCACACTGTTCCAATTGCCCACAGGGCAATCAAAAAAAACATATATCGCCGGATTTCTTTGTTTCTGAACAGCTTAATCGCCCCCTTTGTAGCCGATGCCACGTATGGTTTTGATCATATGAGGATTTTGGCTGTCATCTCCGATTTTTTCCCGCAGGCGTTTAATATAAACCGTCAGGGTATTATCATTGACAAACTCACCTGCGAAATCCCACAGGGCTTCCAAGAGCTGATTGCGCGTAAGAACCTGCCCGGGGTTGTTCGCAAAGATCAGCAGCAACCGGTATTCAAGAGAGGACAATATGATTTCTTGATCGGCTTTATAGACTTTGGCCTTGGCGGTGTCTATGGTCATGCCGTTAAATTCGATTAAGGCTTTTGCATGCTCTATTCTGTCATATCTGCGAAGAACAGACTTAATGCGGGAGAGCAGCTCCCTTATGCGAAAAGGCTTGGTAATGTAGTCATCTGCTCCCATATCAAGCCCCATGACAACATTGACCTCATCATCAATGGCGGTAAGGAAAAGGACCGGAATATCACCCTTTTTCTTTATCCTCTTGCAGATTTCATAACCGCTTCCATCGGGAAGGGACAAATCAAGGAGGGCTAAATCAAAGTCATTCTCATCGACCCTTTTGTTTGCATCCTCGACATTTAAGCAGTGCGTAACAGAATATCCCTCCTGGGTCAGTGAGTAGCAAAGACCCGATGCAATGATTCTATCGTCTTCAACAAAGAGTATTTTCATGGTGCATGCCCTCCTGTTCTACTCACTTTAGCATACCCTTAAAAGTCAAAGGTTGTCCAATTCACGTTATAGCTTAAAGGTACTCTATGCTATCTTCTAGAATTTTACTGATTTCTTGAGTTTCTCATTCTCTTTAGGCTGATTATACCATTCTTGCGATTCTCACATTTACGAAAAAATCTGTTCATTCGATGCTAAATTGTTTATATTGCCTTATAATAAATGATAGCACTCTTGATCTAAAAAATATGCAGATTAAGTTGAGGATGTCATGCCATTTTTAAAGAGAAGTGTTGATAAAGAAGTATTGAAGCAAATTATTAATAGCTTTACTGACTTGACCGATATTAATGTTTCATGTTTCGGTGTGGAGGGCGAGCCTGTTGCCGGAAGTGATAAGCATATGTGTAGTTTTTGTGCCAAGATTCGTGAACATCCTGATTTCTCTGAGGGCTGCAGAATCTGTGACAGGGAGGCCTTTAAAAAGTCGGAAGCCAAGAAGGGCTTATACTTATATAAGTGCCATATGCAATTATGGGAAGCAGCCATCCCCATCTTTATTCAAAATAGTGTTGCGGGCTTTATGATGCTTGGTCAGGTCAAGGACGCCGATGATGACCATAACAACGATAGGGAGCTCGTATTTGCCAAGTTGAAAGAAAAGTTTTCCGGCGAGGCCCTGAAAGCAATTGGGAAAGAATACGAGGCCATCATGCCAATGAATATAAAAAAGATACAGTCGGCTGCTAAAATGCTCGAGATCATGACAAGCTATATTGCCAACAACGAAGTCATTCATGTCTTTGATATGGAGGCTGTAGAAAAGGCAAAGAGCTATATTAACGAAAACTTACATAGAAGCATTTCAACGAGCACAGTGGCTAAAGCCATCCGGCATAATGCCTCCTATTTAAGCGCTCTGTTTAGGCGCGATATGGATATGACTGTGACGGAATATATTGAGCAGCAGCGCCTTGCAATTGCTAAGCAGCGCTTAACCATGACAACTAAGTCTATCAAGGAGATTGCCTGTGAAGTTGGCTATGTGGATCAAAATTACTTTTCAAGAGTATTTAAAAAGCATGTTGGCATGAACCCATCATCGTATAGGAATAAATACAAAAATTTGTGCTAATCTTTAAAAAACAGACTATAGATTTACTCCTTTTGGTCCTCTATAGTATTGGCTTAGGGGGGTGAGCTTTAATTCAGCAAAAGCCCCTATTACATCCTAGAGGGATCAGGAGGACTATATGTTTGTCGAAAAATACTGGGAGAACCCTAACACCTTACATGTAAAC
>JAEYPI010000188.1 GCA_023410885.1 Bacillota bacterium | reverse complement strand
ATTCTATATTGTAGAGAACGGGAAGAAGATTTTTTATTCCTCCGCCCCTACAGACACCAACATTGAATGGGCCAAATGCATTCACGGTAGAAATCACACCCGAATTCTGTACAAAACCCGTTGCGGCCTTACCATCAAACGTCTCATTTTCATTCTTCCTCAATACCAAGGACTCCCCTTAGCTACAGAGGTCCAGCGCATCGAAATCAGCAACGAATCAGGAAAGAGCCGCAATTTGCGGATTGTCTATACGGGCATGTTTGGCAATGTCTCGCCCATGGGACAATGGGAGGACGTACTCTATACCAACAACATCATGCAATCCCGCATCTTGCAGAATGAGGATGGTTCCATTTTGGCTGTGGGACCTGATTATTATCCGCCCTATGCCAAAGGAGACCAGCGTTTCCACACCCTGATGCTGAGAGATGACAGCGCCGTTTCCTTTGCAAAGGAATTCTGCATGAACTACAATGAGTTTGTGGGCGTGGGCAGTCTTCAAAATCCCCAGAGCCTTTCCAGCCTTTCAAATAATCTATACAGAAAAGGCCCTGGATTTTTTGCTCTAGCGGCAGACTTTAGGGTTGAACCCGACAAAACCTGTATTATTGACAACTTTACCGGACTGGTCAGTGAAAAGACTAATCCTTCCTATCATGACAAAGAGAGCTATACCTCAGAAATTCTTGCCTTGGTGGAAACCTTTAAAAATAAGGGTATGGTGGAAAAGGCCTTTGCTGAAAATCTATCCTTACTGTACCAGTACTCCGGCTTTATTCAGCTAAACTCCTCAAATCCAGTGATGAACGCTTACTTTAATAAAAACCTGCCCTTTCAGGTGCTCTATCAAACCTTTGTTTCCCGGTCCTTCTGTCAAACCCAGAAAGGCTATAGGGAGCTTGGTTTTAGAGAAATTCAGGACCTCTTTGCTTCCATGTACTATTTTGTGGCCATGGGATTATCCTCTTTTGTCAAGCAGCTCCTCAAAGAATGGTGCAGCATGGTCTTTGAATTTGGCTATGCTTATCATAACTTTTTCTGGGAGGGAAAGGAGGCCGGAAAATGGTCCGATGACGCCCTTTGGTTTATTCAGGCCATTTATCGCTATATTAACCTAACGGGTGACATGAACATCTTGGATGAAGAAGTGACGATGGCCGGTCAGCATAAAACGCGGCCGGTTTACAATACCATGAAAGCCATTCTGCGTTATTCGGCGCAGATTTCAATTGGCAAGCACGGATTACCCCTTATTGATTTGGCAGATTGGAACGACTGCCTAAAGGTTGACGATAACTTTATAGATGGTCCAACGAAAGAAAAACGCTACCACGAGCAAATTAAAGCGGGAGGCTCTTACGGTGACCCCTTCCAAAGCGACTACTCGGAAAGTGTCATGAACGCGTTCCTTTTAAAGCTTGCGCTGGATGAAACAGCCTATCTGGCACAAGAAAAAGGAGACCTTGAATATAAACAGGCGCTGGACCTTCTTAGCAGCCGCCTCCATAAAAATATCCAAACCCATGCCTGGAAGGATGATTATTTTGCACGTGTGCTCATCAATCGTTATAAGGATGGGCGTTACACCTACTTAGGGGCAAAAGGTGACGGCTTCTCCATTGATCCTGATATAGACGGTGTTTATTTCCTTAATTCCTTTAGCTGGTCCGTTTTATCTGAATCAGCCAGTAACGAACAAATTCATAAGATGCTCGATGTAATGGATCGCACCTTAAAAACGCCCTATGGCCTCAAATTGGTCTCTCCATCAGATCTGGGGCCCATTACAAGAAGCAGTGCCACCGACCATTATCATCCCGGCGATAGGGAAAACGGTGGTGTATTCAAGCACGCCTGTATGATGGCCACCAGCGCCATGTTTAAAGCTGCAAAAACAGTTCAGTCTGTGGCTCTGGCTGAACGCCTCCGGGATACCGCCTACTGGATGCTGGATGTGGTCATGCCTTTCAGAACCATGGATGATCCCTTCGCCATCTGCGGAAACCCCCGTTTCTGCACCCAATACAATAACAGTGACACCGGTGAAAATATTGGCCCCTTGCTGTCCGGAACCTCTACATGGTTGCTTTTGACCTTAATGAGCGCTTACGGAATAGAATGCGTACGGAATGGGATTTTATTTGATCCCATTCTTAGGGCGGATGAAAGGAAGCTCCGCTACCTGCTGAATACGGGTAAAGCCCGCTATAAGGTCACTGTGACAAAAAATAAGAGCTTCAGCCGTATAGCCGATGGTCAGGCAACCATTGTCTTTGACGGCGTAAAGCTCCCATCTCATCTTGTGCCTATGATGAGCGATGACAGAGAACATGAGGTGGAAATTTCCCTATAGCACGGATTGTAACCAAGCAGGAATGGCGTCCAAGGGGGCAATTTTCATGGCTGCGCCTAATGCAACAGCCTCCTTGGGCATACCATAGACCACACAGCTTTTTTCATCCTGAGCAAGGGTCTGGGCACCGGCCTGTCTCATAGAAAGAAGGCCCTTGGCGCCATCCTTCCCCATACCTGTGAGAATAATGCCTACGGCATTGGCCCCGGCATACTTGGCTACCGATTCAAAGAGGATCTCCACCGAGGGCCGCTGATGAAAGACCGGGGGACCATCTTTGACCTCTGCAAAATAGGTGGCCCCGTTGCGATTAAGAGTCATATGGAAATTCCCCGGTGCAATGAGCACCTTACCGGGACTTAAAAAATCCCCATTTTCCGCTTCCTTAACCCGTAGGCTGCAAATGGAATCCAGCCGGTCGGCGAAGGACTTTGTAAAGTGCGGGGGCATATGCTGTACAATCATAATCGGCGGCATATCGGCCGGCAGCCTCATCAGCACTTCCTTGATCGCTTCAGTTCCGCCTGTGGATGCCCCGATGGCAATGATTTTATTGGTGGTTCTAATGAGCGCACCGGATTTCTTCGGCCCGTCAATCGGTTTTGAGGTGACGGCGGGGGCTTTAATTTTAAGGCCTGCCACCGCTCTGATCTTCTCAGCCAGCTGGGCACTCATATCCTTGACGGAATAGGAAAGCCCGGGCTTGGCCATAACCTCTACTGCTCCCAACTCCAGGGCTTTCATGGCCACCTGCCCGCCACTCTCGCCTAAAGAGCTCACAATAATAACAGGCAGGGGATAATATTTCATCAGTATCCCTAAAAAGGTCAGACCATCCATCCTTGGCATCTCAACGTCCAAGAGCAGCACGTCTGGCTTGAGTTGGACTATTTTGTCCCGGCCCACATAAGGGTCGTTTGCAGTTCCCACAACCTCTATATCAGGATATTGAGACAGCTCCTCCGTAAGAATTTTTCTTACCACTGCTGAATCATCGACAATCAGTACTTTAATTTTCTTTTGAATCATTCCCATGCACTAGCCTTTCCTGAAGAAGCTCTCCACATCAAATATAAGAGCCGCTGAACCATCTCCCATAATCGTTGATCCGGCTAAAAAGCCTAGTCTGCTGAAGGTAGAGTCCAAGGGCTTTATGACAATTTCTTGTTTACCCAGCACCTCTTTGACAGGTAAAGCCCGTACCTCTCCCTCATACTCGATGGCAATAATAATATGATCCTGGATATTAAAATCCCTCCCCAGAATTTCTGTTATGGGGATAAGGGGAATGAGCTCTCCTCTATATCGCACCATGTCAACATGGCCTCTGATGGACACCCAGTCCTCACGCTCGGGCTTAAAGATCCGCTTAATGGACATGGTCGGAAGAACATAACGCTGATGGTCAATAAGTACGACAATGCCGTTAATGGTCGCCATATTGATGGGAATCTTTAAAACAAAGCTGGTCCCTTTACCTTTCTCTGTTTTAATTTCGACCTTACCCCCGACCTTTTTAATTTCTTCTTCCACTACGTTCATGCCCACACCGCGGCCCGAAATGCTATTGACCTGGTCCTGAGTGGAGAAGCCCGGAAGGAAGATGAAGCTTACAATTTCCTTTTCGGTGTATTCTCTGTCGGCTTGAGCCAGACCCTTTTCGATGGCCTTTTTCATAATCTTCTGAGTATCAAGGCCTTTACCGTCATCAGAAACCTCAATGAGCACCTGCCCTTTGACACTGGACGCGGACAGGCGGATTGCCCCTTGAGGGTCCTTCTTCAAGGCAACACGTTCTTGCTGATCTTCTTCAATACCGTGGGACACTGCGTTCCGAATAAGATGCATGAGAGGATCATTGAGCTTTTCAACAACACTTCTGTCAACCTCAGTCTCATCACCTGTGATTTCAAACCGAATGTTCCGATTGATTTCCTTGGCTGTATGCATGCCCACTCTTAAAATCTTTTGGAACGTAGATTTGATAGAGACCATCCGAAAAGACATGGCGATGGCTTGTACCTCTTTCGTAACCCGTTCCATTCTGCCCATATGATTATTGAGCCGATTGATATCCCCACCTGCCAATACGGATACAATGTCCTCTCGTTGCTGAGATTGCATGATAATAAGCTCTCCCAGAAGGTCAAACAGGGTTCCTATTTTGGATTCAGGAATGCGGACAAATTGAGTGCCTACCGGTTGGACGGTTCCGGCTTGCTGCAGATTCATGGATTTCCTCACACTATTGGCCTCTGCAATTTCTTCCTTAACCAGAACCCGCCCTACATCTAAGCCAATTAAGGGGCTATTGTCACCGTCAGTGGCTTTTAAAGCGGTGTCAACCAGAACCTTAATCTGCTCACGGTTCATACCTGCTTTGTTATCCGGCTGAGTAATGGTGTTCTCCAGGTACTTTAGATTTTCCTGTCGAAGAACATGCAAATGAGCGCCAATCTTCATATCGAGCTGCTGGGAAATATCCATGCGACTCTGAAAACATCTGACAACCTTTCGAATAAAGGTCAGAGAATTTCCAAGGAGCTGAATATTGTTTTCATCATGGAGGTGATGGCCCCATTGTATCCTTTGAACGAAATGGGAGGTTTCCTCCGCAAGACGATGAATCAATGGTTTATCCAAGGCCAGGGCTGTTTCGCCTATACCGCCCAGATATTGATTAAATCTGGGAAGCTGCTTACATTCACGCTCACATTCCTGTAAATTGGGGCACATTTCAATAAGCAGAAGCTCCATATTCTTGGTATTCTCTAAAATATCTGCAAAGCCCTGATTCTCCAGCATCTGCTGTGGGTCCAATTGGCTGAGTGACCCCATCAGATCAAGCTTTGAGAAGGCGATATTTTTCTGATCAAAGGTATAAACCTGTTGATCCTCATTATAGCTTAAATTGGCCCCTTGGAGTCGATCCTGCTCGAGGCCCAGCTCTTCGATATAGATATAGTCCAAATCCGAAAGCTCCCCGGTCAACTGGCTTTCAAGCTCAGACGGAGAGACTTCGGTCAGGACAATGAATGAAACGGATTCAGGGGGAATCCCCCCCTCACTGCTCATCATTCTGTCAATATCTTCTTTAGTCGGATCACAGGCCACAATATTGGCATGACGGCTCACCTCTTCGTAAGCCATCCAAGCCCTCACCGTTTTAAAGGTTGAGTCTTCTTTGGTTTTAATTACCAAAGCTAAAAGCAGCTTTCCCGCCACCATTTGCTCCTCGATAACTGTGAGCTTTTCTGCATCAATATGAAGGCCAACATCAGCCGAATCCGATATTGATAGGGCATCCTGGGCCGAAGCTTCTTGAACAGAGGCGTCCTCAGTGTCATTGTTGAGGTTCACCAGGTCATTTAACAGGTCTGTGGTGTCAAAGGCTTCCTCTCCTTCTCCTGAAGAGGCCGCCTCAATGAATTGTACCAGATGATCATAGACCTTCAGAAAAACCTCCAGCTTAGACGACGTCAGGGTTTTGCGTCCATCTCGAATTGCCTGGATAATATCCTCCATTTGATGAACCAGACCGGAGGTTTTGACATAGCCCATCACTGCCGATGAACCCTTTATGGTATGTACCGATCGAAAGAGATCGTTTATGCAATCAAACTGTGGGTCATTTTCAAGCTCCAGCAAGCATGCCTCTATTTTCTCAAGATGCTCACGGGTTTCCTCAAAAAATAGACTCCTGTATTCATCTTCTCTGCTCATTTTATCCTCTCCCGGACTCTAGGTTGATGTTTGTGCATTGGCCTTCAATACCGCATATAAACTGCGGGTTCCATGTATTTAAAACGCAAGGCCTTATTGGGCATGGCCTCTGAATGCCCCGTGAAAAGCAATCCACCGACATTGAGGCTGTGATATATCTTGCTAACCAAATGAGCTTGGGTTTCACGGTTAAAATAAATCATAACATTTCGGCAGAAGATCATATCAAACTTTTTATGGAACGGGAAATCATTCATGAGATTAAAAGACCTAAATGTCACCAATTCCTTGATCTCTTGCTTGATACCACATAGTTCCCCCGCTTTATAAAAGTACTTAGCCGAATAAGTACGGGGGACATCTCCAAGAGCCGACGAACTATAAATACCTCTTTGTGCCTCACTAAGAACCCGCGTATCGATATCGGTTGCCAGCACTTTGATGCTAAATTGATCACCAAAGGCCTCTTTGAGCACCATGGCCAAGGTATAGGGCTCTTCGCCCGTAGAGCTTGCAGCACTCCACGCCCTGATTTCCCCCCTTGCTTTAATGGAGGGATTACTTGAGACTATCCCATGTGCCTTCTGAAGTATGTAGTCAAAGTGTTGGCTCTCTCTAAAAAAGTCGGTCTTATTAACCGTAATGCTATTAATGAATTCCTGCACCAATTCGGGGGGCTGCCCCAGAACTAAAGCTCGCACAAAGTAATCCCAGTCCATGATGTCATGCTTTTGCATGACCCTTTCAGCCCGCCCCATCAGGATATCCTGTTTCTCTTTTCCGTATTGAATGCCATAGCGTTGACTAATTAATTCATAGAGCTTTGTATAATGGTGTTCCGTAAATCGGGTATGCCCCATACATTGCTGCCCTTTCTCTTATTGTGGTATTGTTCGCTCATTTAAAAGTCATTATCGTCTTCCAGAGGAATGATATCCGAAGGAGAAAGACTCTGCTTGACCGATCCCATACGCCTGGAGCCTCTTTCAACAACAGCACCATAGCCCTGGGGAGCAGAAATCATGGTATGACGGCTTGATTGCTGCCTGTTGCGATAGTCCATTTCTGCTGCCGCTCCTTTTACAAAAGTTAAAAGCTCACTGACAATGCCCTGAAGCTCATGGGACTGATTCCGAAGCTCTTCGGACGCGGCCGCACTTTCCTCGCTGGTGGCTGCATTTTGCTGGGTAGCCTTTTCCATCTGACCAATAGCTTTTGTGACTTGCGATACACCCCTGAGCTGTTCCTCACTGGCCGCAGTAATCTCAGCCATTAAGGTTGTTACCTTCTCAGATCTCTGGTTGATTTCCTCAAGGGAACGAACGACATCTCCGCTTATGGCTACACCGTGGTTTGAGAGTTCAATATTCTGTTCGATCAAGGAAGCGGTATCCTTTGCTGCTTGAGCACTCTTTTGAGCAAGATTTCTTACTTCTTCAGCTACTACAGCGAATCCCTGGCCGGCTTCACCTGCTCTTGCGGCCTCAACTGCGGCATTCAAAGCCAGAATATTGGTTTGGAAGGCTATATCATCTATCACTTTAATAATCTTGGATACTTTATCGCTGGATTTCTTAATTTCGTCCATGGACCGGCTCATGTCAGCCATCTGAGCAGACCCCTTGCTCGACGATTCACGGGCCTGTAAGGAAAGCACCGAGGCCTGACGGGTATTTTCTGTATTCTGCTTGACCATGGAGGTGGTTTCATCCATGGTAGCCGAGGTTTCCTGAATGGAAGCGGCCTGTTCATTACTGGCCTCTGCAAGCTGATGGCTGGCAGCAGCCAATTGACCCGATGCCGCCGCTACCGAACGAGAAGCCTCTGAAAGTCTGTCCGTTACCCTTGTAAGCATCCGGTTGATATTTCTTGAAATCAAAAGACCAAGAGCAAGAGCGGTAATGATACCAATACCCATGACCGCAATTAAAAAGATGTTAGCAACTTCGCTGTTTGCAGATAAAATGGCGTCCTGCTCTTTCCCTAACTTGATATTTTCTTCGAAATGGAAGCTAATATAGTCTCTGGCTGCGGCATAAGGCGGAATGGCATCCCCCCGGAGAATGGCGTAAGCCTGATCCTCTTGATTATTTGATGCTAATTCCACCATTTTGAGTAAATAGCCATGATACTCATCTAGGCTTGTTTTAAAGGCTTGAAATTCTTTTATTTCGTCCTCGCCCTCAACGGTTTTCTCATAGTACGCTAAATACTCTTCTGTTTTTTTAAGGTTGGCCTGAACCTGATCAACGTATTTTTGCCTGTCCGTGCTACCCTCGTCGAGAATCATATCCCGGCTCAGTGCGCGGTTATCGTTAAAGGCAACCGCAACAACACCCAAATCACCCAGGGCTTCTCCATAGTGGCTATATAGATTGGAGTAATCCTTTACCTGGGTCTCAATAGTAAAAATACTCACCAGACCAATAATCAATGTAATGAGAATAACAATTAAAAAACTACCGACTAATTTAGTTCCGACCTTCATTTTTGAAAGTGAATTCATATGGTTGATCCCCCTATTTAATAATCTTGTACTAAGCTATGGCATTGTATTTTTTTATTCCAAGGAGACATCCTCTTCCGTTGACAAGGAAAGACTCTCCTTTTCTTTTTCTGTCAGAATTCTGTCGGTATCGATCAACAATACCACTTTCTCCTTCACCTTTCCTAAACCCGTTAAAAATTCTTGTTCTGCCTGGTTGTAAACCAGTGGAGGCTCAATGCTGGAAGCCGGCACATCAAGCACCTCTGATACGGTGTCCACGACTAGCCCGCTAAGCTTTGGCCCCCCCTCCCCTTGATGTTCGGTCACAACAATGCAAGTTCTGTCATCGTAGCCCCGGTCCTTCATGCCAAATTTAAGCCGAAGATCAATGACAGGAATGATCTTACCCCTTAAG